>JBLHHD010000234.1:0-5432 GCA_047614605.1 Alteromonadaceae bacterium | reverse complement strand
CCTCAGCAGATAGGTTGGATAATAAAAAAGCCTGCCATTGCTCATCAATTTCGCTACGCCCTTCACTCACCGAGCTATCTGCCTCATCCCATAACACCATACCGGCGCGAGCTTTATTGGCCACATCAATCATGTTGGAAGAAAATGTACGGATGATCAAATTTAGTCGCTGGGTTTGTAATAACCGCGATTGCATCACCTGATGAGCACTACGGTGACTGTCACCACTGAGCTTCATACAGGCAAAGATAATCGCACTAAAAACGATTAATGGCACGACTGACAGAATTATCAGTTTACTGCTGACCAATTTCAATTTGTTCATTTGAGTTTCCGTGTTAAAGCGAATAAATCATTGGGGCACTTTTTTACGTTCCCTTTGGAATTGACGCACAGTAACGACTCAAAATGAATTTAAGATGACACCTTGGTGAAAGTTATATGACAGGGGGTCGGTATATACCCAAGTGACTTCAAAATGCAGGATTCAGTGGGCGTTAAAAACGCTTTAAGCAAGGCAGATGAGTGCAGGTTTAGTCATTCTATATCAAGCTCATTTAACGCAGCATAAAGCGTTTTTAAACCCACCCGGAGGGAGCCACTGAGCGATTCCACTTCTGTGTTCCACTGACTTGAAAGGGGCCACCATTCCTGCATCAGTGCGCCTTGAATTGAAATTGCTCAGAGGCTCTGAAACTGCATTTCGAAGTCACTTGGGTATATGACAGAAAATAGGGTTAACGCTCACTCATGCGTTTTTTATGTAACGCCACAGCCGCTTTTGGCAACCCACTCCGGTAGGCGTTAACGATGGCTTGTGAGTCACCGGCATCAATACGCTGATTAATCGCATCGATGATCTGCAAACCAAGTTTACCGCGATCACAACCGACATGACCGGTTAACAGGGTGGATTGATAATTAGTACAGCATTACACGCCTTACTGCTCAGCACTCTGGACAGATAAACCGCTTTGACGGCATAACCCAGACTGGCTATACTGGGAGTATCATTAACAAAAATAAACCTCCGATGGATAGCAAGTTCAGACAAAATAAATACCGTAACGAATCAGGCAATCAAAAAGGCAACTGGTTTATCAACCGCCTTGATTATTTCCAGTTTCATTATTATCCGCGTTATAACCTGCATCGGGTGATCGCTTCTATTGCAACCGTTGGTGGTTATGTCGGTGGGCTTAAATATTTCAATCAAAGCTTTTTAATCGCTTTGTTGTGTTGGTATGTTTGTTATCTGGGCGGGCTGACATCTTATCTGTTAAAACGGCGTATTTGCCGCTACCGGGGTTATTTGTTTTACCCCCGGCGATTTACGGCTTTTTTTAACTCAATCAGCAAAGATATCGACGCCAATGATTTTGACACCATCGCGACACAAAATAACCATCTCGACCGCTGATAAGAGGCTATTTAATCGGTGACAACAACTTAGGATTGGTGATCAATACCCTGACGCCATGGGCACCCTTTTCGTCAAATACATTGTGCTTACACCAGCGGCTTAAACTGGCGATATCGACTTTGGCACAATGCGGTCTGACACTCCACGATGCTTGATAAGCCGAACATTGATTATTATAATTAGGACCCGTAGTAGATCCGGTAAATTCAACGGGTTTACCGGTATTCTCCGGTAAGGTTTTTGCTTGATGATAACCATTAACCACATTACCGCCATAAGAAAAATCAGTAAAATTCAGCGCATTGGCGTCATTTACCACGGTAAAAACCTGCGTTTCGACCCGTAGTTGCGGATTAATACAATCATCTGGTGAGGTACATGCCCCGAGACTATAACCCGGTCTGGTTTGACAAGAACTGTGCACCCAGTGAACTTCGATAGTATCACCCGGATTAACCCCCGAACAGGCGTTGTCTTTAAACGGTTTAGTTTCAACTGCGCTGAGCGATTGGCTGATATTACACTGATAACCACCGCCAATACCGTGACCATCACCGGTACCGGCATAAATAGAGAAATCTAGGGCTTTATGCTCGGCGTTGGCATGAAAATGAATATTACATAAATTCATCTGCTGATAATCTGGAGCCAGACTAAAAATGCGTGGGTTCTCACCTTTTAAGTTATCGATATCGCGAGGGGCCTGCGGACCAAAACCACGACACGCTTTGGGGTTGAGGTTGATATCTGTCTTTAAAACACCACCATGTTCGGCCATTACACTAACCGGAAATAAGCCGACAAATAATGTGGCACAAATCGTTTTATTCATTAAGCTGTTCATCGTTGTTATTCCTTGAGTACTTGGTTTTTTTGTTCGACATGATAACGTTTTGCGATGTCGTGGAGTTGTTTTGTTTGGACTATTTGCTCATAGGCCCGGTTAATTTTGTTCATCACCAATTTGCTGATACTGGCTTTACTAAAAGCATAATAAACCGCTGCCCGGCGGATCACCAGCGGGTGAACTTCAACAATCGCAAAGGCCGGATTATGTTTCATTTGATGATATAAATAAGAACTTTCCGCAAAAAAGCCATCGGCCCGGCCTTTTTCCAGCAACTCAATTCTGACGTCATTGTCTGCCAGTGTCACCACCCGGCTTTTGAGGCGCGGGTTGGTGTTAAATGCCTGACTTAACCTTTCGCCGATAAAAGTGCCCCTTTGACGCATCAATGTCGCTTCGAGCGTTTCGAACTGTTGCCAATGACTGATTTGACCAAACAAGCCTTTACGGCTGACAAAACGGATCACCTCATCTCGTTGCGGGCCAACAAAGTGGATACTTTTTTCTCGCTCAACCGTTTTGGAGACATTAAGCATCAAATCAATATCACCCACTTTAAGCATCCGCATTGCCCGTGCCCAAGGCATATCAACAAACGAATAACGACAACCTGCCTTATCTAGCAATGCTTTAGTAAAGTCCATATCCATACCTTTCCATGTGCCGCCTTGTTCCTGAATACCTAATGGTGGAAAGGAAAAAGTCCGCACCCTCAACTCACAACCGTTCGCCGAGGCGACAAACAAAGGACTTAAACAGAGTAAAATATACAGACAACAACGAATAGGCATAAGAAGCAATCTGAAAGGGGGGCATAATAGATTTTGAGACCAATGTACTAAAATGTCAAATAACCAGCCAAAACATTATAAAAACCGCCAGGCGATTAAACGACTGATTTTTTGACCCTGAGTCATATTGATCACTTTAACGTCACTGGCACCGAGTGGTTTGAGGATTTGTTGCAACACGACAATGTTGTCGCCTTTAGAGACCAAACTGCTAAACCAGCCCACCTGATGCCCATAACTGATACTTTGATTAGCCATTGCGGTTAAAAATGCGATTTCGCCACCGGGACACCAAAGCTCGGCTTTTTGACCGCCAAAGTTGCGGGTTGCTGCGCTTTTTGGATCATTTACAGGTGTTGCAGCCTTACCTTTACTTTTACTTTTACTCAAGTTCTGTCTTTTGCGTTGATTCGCCGCCAATGCTTCATCCATCGAGGCGTGAAAAGGTGGGTTACACATGGTTAAATCAAAGCGATCATCCGGGCCTATGATGCCATCAAAAATCGCCTCTTGACGGGGTTGCAACAGCGGTTTTATCAACCCTTTAAGGTTAGCATTAGATTGAATAATCACTTTAGCCACTTCAACAGCCACCGGGTCAATATCACTGGTGACAAACTGCCAACCATAACTTTGACTACCAATTAGCGGATAAATACAATTGGCCCCACTGCCAATGTCCAATACCTTAACGTCTTTACCCTGGGGAACTTGCTGATCATTATCTTCACCAAGCAAATCAGCCAGATAGTGAATATAATCTGCCCGACCCGGAATAGGCGGACACAAATACCCCGGCGGAATTTGCCAATGCTGAACATTATAATAAAACGCCAGCAACGCCTTGTTTAAACACATCACCGCCTTATCATCAGCAAAATCAATGGTGTTATCGCCTTTGGGGTTAGGCTTAAGATAGGCTGACAGCTCGGGCCAAACCCCGCTTAAGGCATTAAAATCATAACGCCCGCGATGGGGATTACGCGGATGTAAAGCCGCTGGTTTTTTTGCCTGAACTGCAGTTTTGCGCTTAGGGTGATTTTTTTGTTGAACTCGTGTCATGTATTTAAGGTTATCCAGTTAAGCGGCGGTTTCTTTAGCCATTGTATCAATCATTTCATCATTGACGACACCAGTATTTTCGCGGCTCTGCTGAGCAATGAACCTGACCAGTAATACCGCTGAGGCGATGATTAAGCCCGCGCCCATGATCATTGGCAATGAAGGGTGTACTTTTAACACAAAGCTACCAACAATCGCAATAATGGCATTGGCAATACAAAATGTGGCGGTTAGCAACCCCATCAAAGCGCCGTTGCCAACTTCATCATTAACATCGGATGCATACACCGGTAATAAGCCGCTGTATATCGCAATAGCAACCCCCACCAAACCAAAAACAACCACCAAACCCAGACCCGATAACAACGTAATGATCGCCATTAATAGCGCAGTGACCACCATAGAACCAATCAGCATAGGTTCAATGCCAAACACTCGCTTTAAGCGGGTTACCAGCAAAACACTGGTCAACATCATACAAGTAGTCATTACCGCATTCATTTCACCAATCATGCTCGGCTGATAACCTCTTTGCATTACCAGCCAAACCGGGAAGAATTCATAAAGTGCATTTAAGCCCAAACCATATAACAGCTGCATCACGAAAATTTTATGAACCTTGGGGTAACGTAACAAACGCATCGAATTATGTGATTTAAGCAAGCTGGCAAAGGGTTGACCAGCAGCGGGTTTATGGGTGTCTTTGATCACCAGAGCAACAAACACCAAACAAACCAACATGGCTCCCGATCCGGCCTCAAAGGCGACTTGAGCGCCATACTCAGCCAGATAACCCCCCGCTAGTGGGCCTATCAACCAACCGGCAAACGACGCGGCACTGATTAACGACATTGAACGGGTTTTATCAATCGACTCGCCTAAATCCAGCGCAATCGCCCGGGCAATAGACAGGTTACCTTCACATAATCCGGTAAACAAACGAGCCCCGATAAACAACAGGTATTGCTCGGTAACAATCGCATAAGCCGTTAATAAATAACCTAACACACTGATAAACAAAGTATAAACCAACAGCGGTTTTCGACCATAGACATCCGACAACGCACCGATATAGGTGCCGCCAATAAAAATCCCCAAAGGATAAATCGCCATCGCCACGCCCAGCAAAACCTCTGGTGATATACCCATAAAACTATTTAATCCATTAACCTGCCCATCCATAAACAAAGGAGCAAGAATAGGATAAGGCAAAGCAATCCCTGCGGTGCTTAAAAAGGTAACCATTAATACGGAGGCAAAAACGAGATAATGCTTCATCGGTCAAATTTCCACTTTGGTGATGGGGGCT
>JBLHHD010000233.1:0-5436 GCA_047614605.1 Alteromonadaceae bacterium | reverse complement strand
TGATGCCGCTGACTTTAATGATGTTGGCAGCGACACTTTAGGCAACTTGGCTAAAGCATTTGCCGCACAAGAAAAGCGGCCAATGAGCATTCCTAATCTTTGTCGCCTTGGGCTGGCTCACGCCTATAAAGGCTCAACGGGCAAAGATTTACATTGTAAAGAAGTGCTTGAAAATACCTTACCCTCACCCGTTTCGGCTTATGGTTTCGCCAACGAAATCAGTACGGGTAAAGATACCCCGAGTGGTCACTGGGAGATGATGGGTGTACCGGTCTTGTTCGATTGGGGTTATTTTGGCAATACCGCCAACTGCTTCCCTCAAGAGCTGCTGGATAAGGTTTATCTTCAAGGTGGTATTAGCGGTTCATTATGTAATGGTCACGCCTCAGGCACTGAAGTGATTCAGGCTTTTGGTGATGAACATCTCAAAACGGGCAAACCCATTATTTATACTTCCAGCGACAGCGTTTTTCAAATCGCCGCCCACGAAGAGCATTTTGGCCTAGATAGGTTAATTGCCCTGTGCGAGCGCACCCGCGAGCTGCTGGATGACTACAACATAGGCCGGGTCATCGCCCGTCCTTTTGACGGTGATTGCGCCGACAACTACACCCGCACCGGTAACCGTCGTGATTTTTCAGTGACACCACCGAGCAAAACCGTACTCCAAAAGCTTACAGAAAAAGACGGAACAGTGATCAGCATCGGCAAAATCGCCGACATTTTTGCCCATCAGGGGATCAGCAAAAAATTCAAAGGTAACGGCCTTGAAGAACTCCTTGATATCACTGAGCAGCAGCTAATTGATGCCCCGGATAATTCGATTATATTTACCAATCTGGTTGATTTTGATATGCATTATGGACATCGACGCGACCCCATCGGTTACGCATTGGCACTCGAATATTTCGATAGCCGCTTAGCACCATTTATTGAAAAAATGCGCCCAGATGACATTTTGGTACTCACCGCCGATCATGGTTGCGATCCAACCTGGCCCGGTAGCGACCATACCCGAGAGCATATTCCGGTGATATTTTATGGGGCACATATCAAAGCTCAAGACCTAGGTGAACGAGATACCTTTGCCGATATCGGCCAAACCCTGACTGATCTTTACGACTTATCAGCCATGGAATACGGTACTTCGTTTTATCAGGCGTTAGAGCACTGATCACTACTAATTAGTTCTCATCCGAAGCGTCGGCCCAGCCGAAACACTATGTCTCGGGGTGCGTCGACTTAGTTTATTATCGGCATGAACCATTAACTTATTGATTAATAAGTCTTACGACGGTGCTGCATAGTTATTGTCCCGTCATACTGACGGCTGGAAACGGCGTTTCCGGACAAGAACGAATTAGTTCTCATCCTGAAACGTCACTTCGTGCATTGCACATCGTTGACTTAAGGCGGATGAAATCATTAACTTATTGATTAATAAGTCTTACGACTTCGCTGCATAGTTATTGTCCCGCCATGCTCGCGGATGGAAACGACGTTTCCGGACAAGAACGAATTAATTATTTAAAGATAGCTAAAATAACCAAGAACTAAGAACAGAGGACACAATGGCCACTCCACATATTAATGCTGAATTAGGCGACTTCGCAGAAACGGTACTTATGCCGGGCGATCCGCTGCGAGCCAAACACATTGCCGAAAACTTTTTAGACGATGCCCGACAAGTTACCGCCGTGCGCAACATGTTTGGTTACACCGGCACATACAAAGGCAAGCCGGTCAGCATCATGGGATCGGGTATGGGTGTCGCGTCCATTTCGATATACGCCACCGAACTGGTGAAGTTTTTAGGGGTTAAAAACCTTATTCGTATCGGCAGTTGTGGCGGTATTAAATCAGACGTTAACTTGCGTGACATCGTTATTGCCATGGGCGCAACCACCGACTCTCCGGTTAATAACAACCGTCTTAAAGGGTTAAACTATTCGGCTATCGCCACCTATTCATTACTGGAAAAAGCGGTTAAATCCGCCCGCGAACAAGGTATCGAAGCCAAGGTCGGTAATATTCTGACCACCGATATTTTTTATCACTCTGATGACTCCATTTATGCCCTGCTCGACAAATACGGCATTTTGGCTGTTGAGATGGAAGCGGCTGGTTTATACGGTGTCGCGGCAGAGTTTAATGCCAATGCCATCGCTATTTGCACGGTCAGTGACCATGTAGTAACTGGCGAATCACTGTCTTCTGATGAGCGTCAAAACTCATTTGACGACATGGTTAAAATTGCGTTGGAAATGCTTTAAACCATGGCTCAACTTTACTTTTACTTCTCTGCAATGAACGCTGGCAAGTCCACCAGTTTATTGCAGTCAGCTTATAACTATCGTGAACGCGGCATGACTACCAAGTTGTATACTGCCGCCATTGACGACCGTTACGGGGTGGGTAAAATCAGCTCCCGTATCGGCTTAAGCGAAGAAGCCTCAACCTTCACGGACACCAGCGACTTTTGGCAAGAAACCTCAAAACACCTTACCGACTCACCAATTAACTGCCTGTTTATTGATGAAGCGCAGTTTCTCACCAAACGTCAGGTCCATCAACTGGCCCGGGTTTGTGATGAACTTAACGTACCAGTTTTATGTTATGGCTTACGCTCAGACTATTTGGGTGAACCGTTTGAGGGCAGCAAATACTTGCTGATACTGGCCGATAAACTCAGCGAAATCAAAACTGTTTGTCACTGTGGCAGAAAAGCCACCATGGTATTACGCGTCAACAGCGACGGCGTACCAGTGACAGATGGTGAACAAATCGAAATTGGCGGCGACTCCCGTTATGTATCGGTTTGTCGCAGACACTTTTTTGAAGCACAAAGAACTTAACAGCAATACACAAAAGGTTATTACAATGGAACCACTGGATCACAAAGAGTTTTATGTCTCATGGGAAGACATGCATCGTACCACTCGTCAATTGGCCCAAATGCTGATCAAAACAGGTAAACAATACCGTGGCATTGTGGCAGTCAGCCGCGGTGGGCTGGTACCTGCAGCCATTTTGGCCCGTGAGCTGAACATTCGTCTGGTGGATACTATCTGTATTTCGAGCTACGACAATGACAAGCAACGGGGTTTGCAAATCATCAAAGATGTACTTGATGATGCCGATGACATTTTGATTGTTGACGATTTGGTTGATACTGGCAGCACCGCTAAAGTGATCAATGAAAAGTTCCCTAACGCCACTTTTGTTACCGTCTACGCCAAACCACAAGGCAAACCTTTGGTTGATATGTATGTGACTGACATTAATCAGGAAACCTGGATCCACTTGCCCTGGGATCTGGTGATGAAATATGAAGATCCGCTAGCGGGTAAAGAATAACGCCCCTCAGTTGTAACACAGCCGGGCACTGGGTTTAGTTTATCTAGTGCTCGACTGTTAATCCCAGTAATAGACTCCCTTGATGATTATCTTTTTCAGTGATATTAACGGGCTTAATCCCGAAAAAACCAATGCTTATCGGCAGTTGTTTGATTGCCCGATTGAATTTATTAGCCCCCTATCAACACCTGACTAATCACCCCGTGGTGAAAAACTACCATACATTCGCCGAGCAAGTGGGAATGAAGCAATACAGCCAAATAGTCAAAACCAAACTTGAAAAGTTACTCACGACCCCCTTCATAGCCATTGGTGAAAGTGTCGGTGCGACAGCCTTATGGTGTAATACTCCAAACCTCAATCCACAGCACTGTCTCGGTGCTTTTTGCCTGTACGGCTCTCGTATCAGAGATTATCTAACGATTAAACCAGCTTGTTACAGCCAACTGGTTTTCAGCCAGGATGAGAGTTACTTTTTAACGAAGCAAGTAAACCACCAGCTAAGCAGCAAACCGACTGTATTCGTCAGCACCGTAGACCTGCAACATGGTTTTGCCTCACCGGGGCATCACCAATTTAACCCGCAGGCATTTGCCGAGGTGATAAAAACAATTAAAGCGCTTAAGTATTAATCGTGATGTAAGATCATCTTAAGCAAACTCTCATCAATCTGTGCACACGCTGCCACAAACTGATTTGATCGCTGGACAGTCGCAAAGTTGAGCAATAAAGTTAACTGATGAGGCAACCAAGCTCTATTGTTTTTAGAGACAAAAACCGCATGAATAACCATTCTTTTATGCAAAACATCATAACTATTTTCGTAACAAATGACCCGTTGAGCCAACACCATCGGTGGTACTTTTCCCTTATATTTTACAAGTGGCCCGGGTAAGGATTGATACTTACTAGGGTCAATGATAATTGTCCACTGGTTGCTCTGAGGGTCACCGACATATTTTACCGTTGCACGTATCAACAAGTCACTTCTCCCAAACAGTTTCAAACATGGTCTTAAGTATATCAGTGCATCTTCAAACGGCAATTTTTCAGCCAAATCAATGATAAAAAGCCGCCAAATAACCTCAATAAATACCTAATGAACATCCATAACAAGTACAACGTACCATTATAATCAATTTGATTATTGACAAAGACAACAGAACCTTCATTTTGGTCCATTTTCAATATTAAACTTGCAACATATGACCTCAGTCAAATTTGAGACACTTAACCTCTACTATCGCTCCTTTAGTTTTTATTGAGAAACACTTTCTATTCTATTATGGTACACTGATAGTGTCTGAAATCTTCTGGATTGATTCAATGTTAAACCGAGAAATTGATGGCCCACGAAAGGTTGTAGCCATTTTGAACCGCTTCCCCGCCCCGCTAAGAAAATCACTACTTGGCACAATATCTGATGAGCAACGCAGCTTGCTCATCGCCAATTTGCTCAAAAACCACCAAACGGTCACTAAAATACCAGCAACAATGGCTAAGCAAGTAACCGCAAAACACAGTTTCGCTGATTTAATTCACGCAGATGATTACGAAGTGCAGCAACTGCTTCGTGAGATAAACCTAAACGCTTTGTGTATCGCACTTGTTGATGCAACCCAATGCTTACGCCTGCGTTTCTACCAAAACATGTCAAATCAAGCGGCTCAGGTGTTGGCTGAAGATATTGACTTTTTTAGCGGGATCACAGGCCGGGAGCTGATAAAGTCTACCCAGCAAGAGATATTCGAACAAGCCCAATTAAATATCATCCAAGGATTTTTTGACATCAGCCCTAACGTCACCCTGAATGAGCCTGACGGCCTCGAAGATGCCATGCATCAACTACACATAGCCTGTGAAAATACCATGGCATGGATCATATCAGGCTGCTCGGCTGAGCTGGCCGCAGCCGTATTGTCACAACGATTGGATAGGTACCGTATCTTGGCCAGAATACTACAATTAGAACAAGCACAGAACATCAGCCAACCTTCTCATAACCCTGTTAATCAGATCGCTGCTATTTTAATCTGTTTGCCAGCAAAAGTGCGTCAACCACTGCTTAACCGCCTACAA
>JBLHHD010000232.1:0-5437 GCA_047614605.1 Alteromonadaceae bacterium | reverse complement strand
TGGCAGTCGATTCGTAGTTTACCCTCAGCAAACTCTCTAAAATGGAATAACAACTTGTTGACCGGGCCTGTAATCGACTTTGCCATGAAAACCCCGGCAACGATTGAGAAAACGACCATAAACAATACGCTTCCTATGATCCATCCTTTGGAGGAAGCCGTGATGTCACCGGCTTCATTCGCGTGACTTTGCATGGTTTTTATTGAATCTTTTATAATCTGTGCCAACTTATCTGAGCTTGCGGTAAAGCTGCTAAAACTATCGCCAACAACCAGTGCTAAAGCATCTTCTTTGAAGAATGATTTACTGTTTTCGATAATTTCTGCGCTTAATCCCTTATAGACTTGCCATTCTTGCTGATAAGCTTTAAGTAATTCGACCAGCACTTTGTCATCTTTGGCTTTTGCTAATTCAGTCACTACAATTTTTGATATTTGCTCATCAAGGGTTTCAACTTCTTGTGCCAATCGTTCCATATCGGACATTTCGGGAGTACCAACATGGGTGATGGTTTTCATCCGATGCTGGTTAGCAGTATCTTTTAACTCATAGAAAGTGAATACTTGTTTGGCGTCGATATTGGCTACGCTTAATGAGATTTCACTGACTACGCCTAATTTATAATAACTAATAGCCCCCAGAGCACACACGCCGATAGCGATCAGGCCGAAGCTTAGCACCAGTTTGATTTTTAGGGTTAAGTTGTTCAAAAAATTATTCAACGACATTCCTCACCTTGATTCATGGCTTAATTATTGTCATACGCTAATCGTACAGTAGTACCCGTCCTGATATATACTGATTATATAGTCTGGCTCTGCCAATAAAATAGCAGGATGGGTGCGATCCCTATCTAACAGGCCTCGTTATTAATCAATAACTTGAGGGGAAATACAAGTTATTTCTGTAAATTTGTTAAATTTGTGGGGAAAATGCCCCCACATCGCAAGTTTTGTATTAATCAGTTACTGTTATTTTTGTAGCAAAGGAATCATCAGCAAAGGCATTGATGTCAATTGCTTTTTTCATTACACCACTTTCAACAGCCAAATCCATAATCATTTTCAGACCCGGTTTGTCATTGTTAAGGTTAACGTAATTAATCACCCCAAGTTCGCCATTTAAACTCGCTTCAATTGCAGGAACGGTATGAAGTTTGATGTAGTTGCTGTTAACCAGTTTTGCAATCTCGTTTAACGACGGACCACCTGAGGCCATAGCATCTTGAATGTCTTTACCCGCTTTATGAACGTAATGGATGACTTCTTTTAACGCTGCAGATTTACTCTTAATCGCATTGTCAGAGGCGATGACAATACACTCTACATGGCCCTTATCCCATTTCATAACATCTTTGGAGTACCAGACCACTTTACCAAACCCTTGATCTTCCACTATTTGAGCCCAAGGTAACGATTGTTCAAAAGAGGCTGCATCGCCATTTTTACCCTGATTTTGGATATAAGCAGGTGATTTTGGTGGCGCAACGGCTTTGGCTAATACATCCGCTTTACCGCGGCCTACCGCCATGGTTTTACCATGGTCTTTAAGGTATTTGTATAACACTACCGTATGAGTAGATTGTAATGAAGGAACCCCAGAGATACTTGGACGACCTTTGCTAGCTAGCCATTTTGATGCTGCATTGGCAAAGTCGGCTGTGGGTTTGCGATCGACCTGTTTTGCTGCAAGTGGAATGTCTTTGAGGAATATATCGTTAACAGCCAATGCGTTACCATCACGATGAACCAGACTGACCCATTTGAAATTAGGCTTTTTAGCGAACATGTTCATCGCCAGCGGAGATAGAATGAATGCGATATCAGCCTGACCAGACATAAACTTGCCACTTAATGCGGGCCAGTTTTTCATCATCTCAACACTGTAATCGGCTTCTTTCATTTCTCCAGCATATCTGTGGTGCGCTACTATCGCAGGATAGTGATCGGCCAACGGAATATAAAGGGCGTGAATTGCCTCTTTAGCTGTAGCTGCCCCGGTGAACAACAGACTTGCAGCCATAGCCAAGGCACATTTTTTTGTAAATTTTTTGTTAAGCATTGCATACTCCAGTCAAAAGTCTCCGGCAAAACCGAAGACTTGTGTTTATAAGCCGCTTAGAGCGGGTTAATAATTACGCACCCAAGATGGGTTATTATCAATATGAAACTAACTAAATCACTCGACGGCTAGCACCTTCCTGATGCCTTAAAGCACTCCCTATAACTTCCTAGTTTGTAGTTATTTTCGGCACTTGCAACCATGTGCCCAGCATTTTTGATCTCGGTTAAACCCTGCAAATAGCCAATAAAATCAGTTGGCTGCAATGGGCTTTGAAATTGTAAACTTAAGTGTAGACCAAAAATTATCTGGTATGCCAAAATTTTAAAAAATTCCCGGTGTCATTACTTTGCGTTTTTTTAATGAGGCTTGGGTTTGGTTTAATACAAGGTTATTGCACTAAGTGTAAAGTGTTAAGACAGCCATTTCATTGATTGGCGGCAATCCTGTACCAGTAAGGATACTTGCCCTTGTTATTTTTTTAAGGTATTGAATTAAAAAGAGTTATTGTATCAGAAGTTATACTGGGTTTCGTTAGTAAAACGGCTTTTTTGGGGCCTTTAAATGGTTGGTGTGAGGCGGGATAACGATATTACCCCTAATGAGATAACCGTAACAGGGGTTGTTGCTAAACTTTGCTGGTCAGTACTGGGCATTATGACCGACAAATATATTTTTTTTACAGGTGTTATCCGCAGTCAGATTAGGCAAAATTAATCTGCTAAATAGGATATATCGCCAAAATGTTCGCCCATTCGGGTCGTTGTTGTTGGTTTGTTTTGAGCCAAAAAACTCACTCTGTCTTTAGGGAAAATGGCAACAATTGTTGAGCCGAGTTTGAAACGACCCATTTCCTCACCTTTGTCGAGTACGATCTTATTGGCACCAGTGGTTGAATACGACCAACGAAAAACTTGCTTGCCCGTAGGCGGTGTGACAGTACCGGCCCAAACGGTCTCTATGCTGGCGACTATTGTGGCCCCGACCAGAACCATGGCCAGAGGGCCTATTTGAGTGTCAAAAATAGCCACTACTCTTTCATTGCGAGCAAACAGGTTAGGAACGTTTTGTGCCGTCAGCGGATTGACCGAAAACAAATCTCCTGGGATATAGATCATTTCTTTAAGCGTTCCCGCCATTGGCATATGAATACGATGATAGTCTTTGGGGGCCAGATAGACGGTGGCAAACTTTCCGCCCTGAAAAGGCTCGGCTGTTGCATCATCACCGCCCAGTAGTTCAATCAATGAGTAATCATGTCCTTTGGCCTGAAAAATCGCGTCATCAACGATATCGCCAAGCTGACTGATGGCACCGTCAACAGGGTGGACAAACAGTTGCTCACCTTGAGCCAGAATTCTGGCTCCGGGCTTAAGTGCTCGGGTGAAGAATTCATTAAAGGTATTATAATCACGAGGGTTGGGGTGTTGCGCTTCAGCCATGTTGATTTTATAGTGTTTTATAAATGCGCTAATGGCCACTTTGGTAAAAATACCGGCTTGGGCGGCGGCAAATTTACCAACCAAACGAGACAGGCCATGTTTGGGTAAAGCATATTGCAACGCTATTTTGACTTTCGTTTTAACCATTTCTATTTGTTCTAAAAACACAGTTAACTCGCCAAGTAATAAGAAAATTGGCGGCCATTTTAACCTATACTAAAGCAAAAGCCAGCAACAACAGGCAAACTTGTTACAAATCGTTGAGGGCTATCGGCTATTTCAGGACTAACGGCTATGCGCTGGTTTGTTGGTTGCCATACTTTTGATGATGCGATGGTAGCTGTCATAACGGTGACGGTGAATAGTTCCCTGTTCGACTGCCTGACGAATACTGCAGCCGGGGTCGTCCAGGTGTTTGCAATCTCTGAATTTACAGCTACCAAGGTGATCACGAAATTCTTTAAAACACCAGGTTACCCGGTCTGCATCCAGATGCCACAAACCAAATTCCCTGATCCCCGGCGAGTCGATTAGCTCTCCGCCGCTGGGAAAGTGATATAAACGGGCAACTGTTGTGGTATGTACACCGAGCCGGCTATTTTGGGAGACTTCCCGGGTCTGAATATTACTTTGTGGTAACAATGAATTGGTTAACGAGGATTTGCCTACACCTGACTGTCCGACGAAAATACTCATCCGGTCAGCCAATAAAGCCTGTATTTCGCTGATACCTTGCTGGGTTTTGTTACTGACCAAATGAAATGAATAACCGATCTTGCGGTATATTTCAATGTAGCTCTGGACTTCTTTTTCTTGTTCAGTACTTAGCAAATCGGTTTTGTTCAGTAACAGCACCGGTTCAATTTCGACATCTTCGGTGGCCACCAAATAGCGGTCTATTATGTTTGGGCTAAAATCGGGTAATATGGCTGAGACAATTATGATCTGATCGATATTGGCGGCGACGGGTTTGACACCATCATAAAAATCGGGTCTGGTCAGCACACTTTTTCGTTCATGCACGGCCTCAATAACACCCTGCAATTGGCTTTCGCTTGCTTGTGTGGTGACTTTAGCGCGTCGCCACTGAACATTATCGCCACAAATTATACTGGTTAGCGTTCGGCGGATGTTACAACGCAAAATATTACCATCGGCATCTTCAACGTCTGCATGTTGTCCATAGCGGCTGATCACCACACCATCCTCTGCACGCTCCAAACGATCCGCAGACCAATCAATGTCGGCTTTTTGCGGTTGTTGGAGGCGCTTTAGGTGATTGCTTTTTACCCGTCTAGACTGAGTTTTATTAAGTTTCTGTTTTTTTGCCACGTTTAATTTATTTTACTCTTTTAATAAAAAACTATAAGTTGCTGACAGATTTTGATTTTCTCTGCACAATTTAGAGTATATGATATACCGAATGCATTGGAATCGAAAGGATTTCAAATTACAGGTTTAACTATGGCTTTAGATGAAACGAACTTAATTTGGCTGGATTTAGAGATGACGGGGTTAAATCCTCGCACCGACTCAGTCCTTGAATGTGGAACGATCGTAACTGATAGTGAACTTAATATCTTGGCTGAAGGGCCCGTTATTGCGATCCATCAATCGAATGAGATCCTCGATAATATGGATGAGTGGTGCGTCACGCAGCACGGCAAAACCGGTTTAACTGATCGCTGTCGCCAAAGTACTTACAGTGAAGAAGATGCGACGCGGATCACTATTGATTTTCTTAAGCAGTATGTGTCGGCAGGCCAATCGCCAATGTGTGGTAACAGTATCTGTCAAGACAGACGTTTTATGTTTGTTCATATGCCAGTGCTTGAACAGTTTTTTCATTACCGCAACCTTGACGTGAGTACAGTTAAAGAGCTGGCTCGTCGCTGGCGACCTGACTTGATTCAAAAAATGAAAAAAGTCGGTGT
>JBLHHD010000231.1:0-5452 GCA_047614605.1 Alteromonadaceae bacterium | reverse complement strand
GACAAAAGCCACAGTCAGTCTGTTAACCCCCTTTAAAGACAAGACGTTAACAATAACAGCAGATAATGGAAAAGCGTTTGCCGGACACGAATTGGTGGCACAAGAATGAGAGACCGAAGTCTATTTTGCACCCCCTTACCGCGCTTGGGAGCGTGGACTAAATGAAAATTATAAGCCTGTTCATTGATGAAAAGTGCAAATTATAAAGCAATGGTATTTTTAAACTATAATTTTTTCGTTTTCCTATAAAATAAAACAACCTCAATACCAACCCCAAAAACCTAATTCAATCTCCCCCAAGCCATCTGCCGCTTGCACTTGTCACCCCAAACTATTACATTACACTTAATTGATTAAAATCAAAAATAGTGTATCGCTTTGACGTTTATGGTTTGGTCGTAACGATAAGCAGCCCTATATTAAACAACTAGGATAATATGATGAAAGTTGAAAGTTATGCAGGCGGTGAATGGCGCTCCGGCGATGGTCGCGAACAGGCGCTGGTTAATGCGATAGATGATAGTGCGGTTGGTGATGTTAGTTCGTTAACCACAGGCTTCGATGCGATGCTCGATTATGGTCGCTCGGTTGCGGGGCCGCAGCTGCGCAAGTTGACTATTCATGAGCGTGCTGAGCGTATAAAAGCCGTTGCCAAGCATTTGATGGATATGAAAGACGAGTTTTACCGCATCTCTTTTATGACCGGTGCCACCAAGGCCGATGCCTGGGTTGATATCGAAGGCGGTTTGGGCACCATGTTCAGTTATTCTGGGATTGCCCGTCGCGAATTAAATAACGATACCTTTATCGTTGAAGGACCAGCCGAGTCCTTGTCTGCCAATGGCACCTTTATGGGCCGCCATATTTTAACCTCCAAAGAAGGCGTATCGGTTCATATCAACGCCTTTAACTTTCCGGTATGGGGCATGTTAGAAAAAATCGCCCCCAGCCTTATTGCAGGTGTTCCTGTTATTGTTAAACCTGCTACCGTCACTTGTTATTTGACCCAAGCCGTGGTTAAGGCCATTGTTGACAGCGAGATCTTGCCAAAAGGCAGTGTTCAGCTTATCAGCGGCAGCGTGGGTGATTTGCTTGATCATGTTAATGAGCAAGATGTGGTGACCTTCACAGGCTCGGCTTCTACTGGTCAGATGCTTAAATGCCATCCTAACATTATCGCTAAAAGTGTACCTTTCAACATGGAAGCCGACTCATTAAACTGCGCCATAATGGCTCCTGATGTGACGGTTGAACATCCTGAGTTTGATTTGTTTGTTAAAGAAGTCGCTCGCGAAATGACGACTAAAGCGGGTCAAAAATGTACGGCTATTCGTCGTGTGATGGTGCCGTCAAACATGTCAGAGGCGGTGATTGAAGCGCTTAAAGTTCGCTTGTTAAAAACCGTGATTGGCGACCCGACTCAAGAAGGTGTGCGTATGGGCGCATTGGTTGGTAAATCTCAGCGTGATGATGTGATGGCAGTGGTTGAAGAACTGAGTAAAGGCAGTGACATTGTGCTGTCGGGTTTAGAAAACTTTAAAACCATTGGTATCGAAGAAGGCAAGGGCGCATTTATGGCACCTACCTTGTTACATTGTGCTGATCCAATCAACACCCTTTCACCTCACGAAATTGAAGCTTTTGGTCCGGTTAGTACCGTCATGCCTTATACCGATATAGATCAGGCTATTTTGCTGGCGAAAATGGGCAAGGGTAGCTTGGCTGGCTCTGTATTTACTGCTGATCGCAATATCGCTCGTGATCTTATTCTTGGTTGTGCTTCGCATCATGGCCGTATGCTGGTTATCGACCGCGATTGTGCCCGCGAGTCTACCGGTCATGGTTCACCGCTGCCTAGTCTGGTCCATGGTGGTCCGGGTCGTGCGGGTGGTGGCGAAGAGCTTGGTGGTGTGCGTGCAATCAAACATTACATGCAACGTACTGCCATTCAGGGGTCACCTACGTCTTTGATGGCAATTACCAACGAATATGTGCGTGGTGCCAAAACTAAAGAAGATCGTATTCACCCGTTTAGAAAATACTTCGAAGAGCTGGAAATTGGCGAATCACTTACCACTCACCGCCGTACCGTGACCGAAGCCGATATCGTTAACTTTGGTTGTTTGTCGGGCGATCACTTTTACGCTCACTTTGATGAAATTGCCGCTAAAGATTCGTTCTTCGAAAAACGCGTTGCCCATGGTTACTTTGTGATCTCTGCTGCTGCTGGTATGTTTGTTGATCCGGGTCAAGGGCCGGTTATTGCCAACTATGGTATCGACAACCTGCGTTTTGTTGAACCGGTAGGCATTAACGATACCATTCAGGTTAAATTAACTGCCAAGCGTAAGATCAAAAAATCTAGACGCCCAGATGACAAATACCTGACCGGCGTTGTGGTATGGGATGTCGAAGTGATTAACCAACATAATGAAGCGGTTGCGATTTATGACATTTTGACGTTGGTTGAACGTCAACACGAAGATTAATCGGCAAAAATAGCGCATAGGTGGGCATATCAATATGCCCACCTGATTAGTTATTTGGTTTGATGCGTCGATTCATTATAGCGGGGCCGGTCGGTTTGCTCTTGTGCTAATGGCTCTATTTCGCGCATGGTGGTGATTGAGCGTTTGGCTAGTTCAACGTATTCACCAGTGCCTGAGGTTTTCCAGTTAACTTCTTTTTCGGATAACGAACGGGCGACTTTGCCGGGAATTCCCATCACCATGGACCGGGGTTCGCAAACAAATTTGGCGCGGACAAATGAGCAAGCGGCGATCATGGACTCTTTGCCGATATTGGCATCGTCCATCACCACGGCATTCATGCCAATAAGTGAGTTTTCGCCGATGGTGCAGCCGTGCAAAATGGCACCATGACCGATATGGCTGTAAGGCTCAAGGTGGCAGTCTTTATCAGGGAAACTGTGCAATACGCAGTTGTCTTGCACGTTAGAATGATGGCCCACATAAATACGGCCAAAATCGCCCCGTAATACCGCGTTGGGGCCGATGTAACAATGTTCTTCGATAATAACATCGCCAATAATTTCGGCACTGGGGTGAATGTAACTGTTGCTCTTAATGACGGGAATTAAGTTGTCAATAGCATAAATTGGCATAAAAGAACACTCCAAAGGCGTTGTTTAAATAATGAAAAAAACGATTATAAATGAGGTGGTCACATGTACCAAACGATACTTCTGCAAAGGAATAATGGGGTTGCCAAAATCACCCTGAACCGTCCAGATAAACTCAATAGCTTTAACGTGCAAATGCACGAAGAATTACAAAATGCACTCGACTCAATTGCCACCGACGGCGAAACCCGTTGCGTACTGCTAACTGGTGCTGGCCGGGGATTTTGTGCAGGACAAGATCTGGGCGACCGTGCCGTATCAGCCGATGATACCAGACCTGATTTGGGCATGTCAGTCGAAAAATATTACAACCCGCTAATCCGGCGTATAACCAATCTGCCAATGCCAGTGATTTGTGCTATCAACGGCGTTGCCGCCGGTGCTGGTGCCAGTATCGCCGTGGCTTGTGATATCGCTATTGCGGCTCGCTCTGCCTCGTTTATTTTGTCTTTCGCCAAAGTAGGGTTAATTCCTGATTCGGGCAGTTCATGGCATTTTACCCGCGCACTGGGTTTACCCCGGGCCAAAGCACTAGCCATGCTGGGTAATAAATTACCGGCTGAGCAAGCCGAGCAGTGGGGATTGATTTATCAGGTTGTAGATAACGACGTTTTACAAGAAGAAGCAGATAAGTTAGCGGCACATTTGGCGACTCAACCGACCGAAGCGTTGGGCAAAATCAAAAAACTGCTCAATGGTTCATTCGAAAACAACCTTAACGATCAGCTAGAGCGTGAGCGTCTGGATATGCAACATCTGGGTCGCAGCGACGATTACCGCGAAGGGGTTGCGGCGTTTATGGAAAAACGCCCAGCCGTTTTCAAAGGTCAGTAGGTGGTAGACGCTGCCTCTTCGGCGAGAATTCTGCTCGAACAGGACCCGGCATCATTGATGCTCGGCATTACTATTGTTCAGGCCAAAGGCGGGTTTTGCCAACTGTCCATGGCAGTACGTGATGACATGACCAATGGTTATGACGTTTGTCATGGGGGTTTTATCTTTACGCTTGCCGACACCGCAGTGGCCTTTGCCTGCGCTGATACTGATAAAATAGCGGTCTCTGCCAGCAGTCAAATTGACTTTTTGGCATCGGCAAAGCGCAAAGACACGTTAACGGCAACCGCTGGTATTACTCATCAAAGCGGCAGAAACTGCTATTGTGATATTAAGGTCGAAAACCAATACGGCGAAGTCATCGCACTGGTTCGTGGCCGTCAGGTGCTTCTTGAAAAGAAGGCTTAGACGCTTTTTAAAAAGGTTAAATTATGAAAGATGTATTTATATGTGATGCGGTGCGTACCGCGATTGGCCGTTATGCCGGTTCATTGTCAACGGTTAGAGCCGATGATTTGGGCGCAGTGCCTATCAAGGCATTAATGGACCGAAACCCGCAGGTCGACTGGGCCAATGTTGACGAAGTATATTATGGCTGTGCCAATCAGGCCGGTGAAGACAATCGTAATGTCGCACGCATGAGTTCGTTGCTGGCCGGGTTACCTCAATCTGTGCCTGGTGTTACCTTAAACCGTTTATGTGGTTCAGGTATGGATGCTATTGGCACCGCAGCCCGGGCTATCGCCTGTGGTGCGCAAAACATTGCTATCGCTGGTGGCGTTGAAGCTATGACCCGTGCGCCTTTGGTGATGGGTAAAGCCGATTCGGCGTTTTCTCGTCAAGCCGAAATGTTCGATACCACCATGGGCTGGCGTTTTATCAATAAACAGCTTAAAGCCGAATATGGGGTAGATTCGATGCCCGAAACGGGCGAGAACGTCGCTGAAGAATTTAATATCAGCCGCGAAGATCAGGATTTGTTTGCCCTGCGCAGTCAGCAAAAAGCCGCTAAAGCGCAAGAAAATGGCGACTTCGATCAAGAGATTGTGCCAATAACTGTAAAAGTTAGCCGCAAAGAAACTAAAGTGTTCGATAAAGATGAGCATGGCCGGGCAAGTACTACGCTTGAAGGACTGGCTAAACTTAAAACGCCTTTCAGGGAAGGTGGTACGGTTACCGCTGGTAATGCTTCAGGTATTAATGACGGCGCTTGTGCCTTATTGCTGGCTGATGCCCAGACCGCTGAAAAAAATGGCCTTAAGCCACTAGCGCGTGTTGTCGGTATGGCGACTTCGGGTATCGAACCTCGGGTAATGGGCATAGGGCCAATCTCAGCGACTCAAAAAGTGCTTAAACTGACGGGGTTAAACCTTGAAGATATGGCCGTGATCGAATTAAACGAAGCCTTTGCTGCACAAGGTCTGGCGGTATTACGCGGTTTGGGTCTTGCTGATGATGATCCACGGGTTAATCCTT
>JBLHHD010000230.1:0-5463 GCA_047614605.1 Alteromonadaceae bacterium | reverse complement strand
AGAACAGTCAAAAGGCCACCCCAGAGAAAATTAAACTCACCAGCGCGGGCAAAATCGAATTTGTTTCAAGCGACTTAATCACCTACTGCAAAGCCGCTGGTGATTATGTTGAATTGTTTTTTTGTGATCAACGCCAGCGTCTTTACAGTGGTAATTTAAAAGACTTACAAAGCCAGCTACCGAGCACCTTTTTACGGGTTCACCGCTCTTATCTGGTCAATACCGACTATATAAAGTCGCTGGAAAAAACCGCCAGCGATGCCCAAAAAGCCCCGGCTGGCGGCGGCTTTTTACTACTCCAAGGCGGGTTTGAAGTACCCGTCAGTCGCCGTATTATGCCCACCGTGCGTAGTGTATTGTAGTCATAGGCAGCGTTGTTGAAACGCTAAGGTTTGCTATTTACGCTAAAACCTGTTGAATAAACCCGCCAATATTACGACTGGTTTGATCAAACTCGACACCAAGCAACACAATCTCTTTATCACTATTTTGATATTTTTGTGCGTACTGCTTATCTTGGATTTGTTTTAAAGCCGCCTCTTTGCTGTCATTGAGTTTGAATTCGATGATATAAATTGTCTTTTGTGTTTGTAACACACAATCTATCCGGCCTTTGTTGGTGCGGACCTCGGCTTCAATATCCAGCCCAATCAAGGTGAAAATGGCATAAAACAACGATTGATAATACTTTTCCAGGTCTATGGCGAGGTCGTACGGCACATTGGCGAAAAACTTCTCAAGAGTGGCAAAGAAATGAGTTAAAGCCCCGCTGTTCAAATACTGGATTAGCTTGTGAGTATATCCCTGACCGAGACTGCTATTGAGATAACCGTAACGACCGACAACCGAATCAAAAAATGATTTTTTTACTTCGTGATTAGGAAAGTCGAGTGTATACAGCGGATCGCTATAGCTTTTGATGGTGAGATAACCCGTTTGCACAAACACCGATAATATATCGATATCTTCAGGTTCGCAGACCGCAAAAGCATTGTCACCGATTTCGAATTGAGTTAAATCCCTTAAATCGTATTGTTTTTCTTGTAGCAGGTTTAATAAAAACGTGGGGGTTGCAGTGGTATACCAATAATTCTTAAACTCTTGGTTGAGAAACAGTGATAATAATGAATAAGGATTATAAACACCGACTGCGCGATGGTGAAAGCGATAGCCATTGTACCAGTGTTTGATTTTGCTCAGCAGTTGAGTTCTTTCAAGTGAGTCCAGCTCAGCTAATTCATCAATTTGGTCAGTAAAGACACTTTCTAATTCTTGCTGAGTAACCCCGCAAAGGCTGGTGAAACGCCGATCCATGGATATATCGGTTAAACTGTTCATGCCAGAAAACACCGATACTTTGGCGAACTTGGAGACCCCGGTGATCAACACAAATTTAATATGTTCATCCAGTGGTTTGACCACACAATAAAAAGCCACCATCACCTGTTTGATCTCACTGAGTACTGGCTTGTTCAAGTTATTTAAAATTGGTTTGTCATACTCATCAATCAACAACACCACTTTTTGTCCGGTTTGTTTGTGGAGTTTTCTGATAAGTTCAGCAAATCGTTGATTATAAGTATTTTCAGTCAGTTCAATCTGATGCTCTAGCGCAGTACGTTTGAGTGCAGAACAAATATAGTCACGTACACTGTTGGCGGTGGTGAACTCATCCTGGGAAAATTCTAGTTTGATTACCGGATAAGCAGTAAAATCATAATTGGTATCGGCAATAGCCAAATCATCAAAAAGTGTTTTTTGGCCGCTAAACAACGCGTCGAGGGTAGAGATCAACAAAGATTTACCAAAACGACGAGGTCTGGACAGAAAGTAGACTTTACCTGTGGTGATTAATTTATATATTAATACTGTTTTATCAACATAAAGATAATCTTCTTCACGAATTTCTGAAAATGTTTGAATACCCAGAGGGTATTTTGGTTCAATTGTCATCATAACTTTAGCAATAACCGCAGATGGTAACCGATTGCCATAGTATAAACCGAGTGCCAATATGGAACAAGTTAGCTTTGCCTGAGGATAAACTAAATCCCGAGTGGCTACTTCTGTGCCTGCCCAAGTTCGGGTTTATTGCCCGCCCCTTGTAAAGCCTGCTTTAAGGTTGAGATAAAACATACAATAAAAGATTAATTAAACCCCATTTCGTATAGACATTAAACAAAAACTGCGACATAATGCCAATACATCCACCAACAACCCCAGAGGGAATACCCGAAAAAAACCAATTAACCTATACAAAAACCGACGCTAGCCCAGGGAGACGCCAATCCCCCCAAGCCAGCTGATCAAATCCATAAACCCAATGTTTCTAAAAAACAAAAGGTACACAGAAATGACTACTATTAAGTTTACACAACTGATGCGCGTCGTCATGCATTTTATGACTATCTCACGCTCAACCGCTCAAAATACCCCCGTAACTGGTCGCCTCATCATAAAATCAATGATGGAGTATGCATTATGAGCAATCAAAACCCTTTAATCCAAAACACAGCCAAAGGCACTATCAACAGCGTTATCGAATTACTCGGATTTGTCACTGCAATGCTTAATCGCAGCGGCGCAACCGATGATAATGTAGTAGATGGCGCAGCAAACGAACCCTTTGCGGCATTAACTCCAACCGAGCTAGCAGGTTTAGCCCAAAGCCTAAATTGTGCAAAATCGGCCCTCGAAGCCGGATTTGAACAGTGTCCGGTCGATAGCATCGAGTAATAACCTCAACTACAAAGCCTGTCTTTTGGCAGGCTTCATCGTTTTAAAACAAAAGAAAAGCTTTAGCAAAGGTAAAGAGCAAAATGACAGATAACATTCGCTGGGTACAACGCTTGCAAAACTGGAACCGTGCATTGGCGCAATTGTGCAAGTTTATGGAATATGTAGAGTTAAACGAACTCGAAGAGTTGGGTTTGATTCAGTCGTTTGAATGTAATCATGAACTGGCTTGGAAAACTCAAAAAGATTATCTCGAAGTTCAAGGATATGAAGAACTCTATGGCTCGAAAAATGTGGCACGGCAGGCTTTTGCCGTCGGTTTGGTCAGTGATGGGACAATATGGCTAGATATGATCAAAAGCCTTAATTTTAGTTCAGATACTTGGGTATATAACGAAGATGTCACCCGAGAAATCATCAACGCTATTACAGATAACTATTTCGAAAAGCTGTGCGAACTCAATACCAAACTCAATAGACTGGCAGAACAAACATAAAATAAAGCGAAAACGCTGGATTGCCAGATGTATTGATAATATGAACCCTTGCCTTACTTATAAACCCTGCCTTTGTGCTTAAGCCAACCTGCTTGATGTCGTCCTGCTGGGTCATGATGGGTCCAGTGGATCACTCCGCCTTTACTATTGTATTCATATTCACCATTAAATTCGATGGTGTCACCGGCCTTGAGGCCATTTATTTTTGGCGCTAAATCAATGTTGTGGGCGATTAATACGGTTTGCCCGCTAGATAATTTAATTAGAAATCGCTGGTGGCGTGAGCCTTTATTGTCATCGGGGAGGGTTTTTATTACCTTAGCACTACCAGTGACCTGAATATCGCTGGCTTTGGCCTGATAAGCCTGGGTGGCGGTTTGTTTTCCAACGGCAAACCCAATAAAAGAAAAAAGGGCTAGGGAGATAGATAATAAGACTATTTTCATTTTTCAATATCACTTATATTTTTTAAGTGCCGGACTTACCGGCACGATAAACTAAACAATACCGCTATCCCCGATGAACATCAAGGTAAGAAACTTCACAAGCGTCAATTCGGATGGGCAGGGTATCATCAACATTAATACTGATTTTTCTGTCACTGGCAAAGGCCAATTATAAAACACACTGTTACTGTTGCAATCGAAAAAGCCACTTTCATTCATAAAATAATTACAAATCTGCGCGACTTGCAACCTGTTGGTGGATGTCACCAAATCCCATATGCCCGTCACCAAATAGATACATTAGTGAGGTTTCTGGTTTCGCTATTGGTAATAATAAGGCTGTCCTTAACTGGTTTGTAGAAGCTTTATATCAGGATTCCCAGGGCAAGACTGCCATACTGGCGTATTTAATTGATGCCAATAGCGGGGTCGTATTACAGCATTGGAACAGTTTGCCAGAGCTGAATTTGGATGGCGATTTAATGTCAGACTTTTGGGAGTCTCGTCATGGCGAAACCCTTTGTCGAGTATTAATCTAATCTGTACTTTGTTTTCCCCCAGCAATTTGTAAATGCCAATAAAGCCTGTATAATCCGCTGCCAAATAGAGAGACACGAGGTTTACTGGCTTCGTTATAGATTGTTTTGAGGCTGTTGTAATGTTTGTAAAGTTCTACCATGGATTGTGTATCGCCGGATTGGCGTTGTGTTCAAACCTGAGTCATGGTGCGCAAAGCTATGATGTTTCCCTTAAAAACCTGCAATTGGCAGAGGCTCCAGGTCAGGTAAAGACAGCGGTTAGTGGTTTCATCTCAGCCCGCTTAAACCAACAAAAGCTTAACAGTGATTATCAGCTACAGCTTATTAAGCCAAAAACTGCCGCACAACGATATCAACAGTACTATCGTGGTATTGCCGTTTGGGGTCAGCAAATCGCCGTACAACAATTCCCAAAGATAATCCAAAAACAAGCCTCAAAACAAATCCTAAAACAGCAGACGAAATGGCTCAGTGGCCGACTTGCCAGTGGTATTGAGATTGATTTATTAAATGCCGGGGCAGTAACCCCAACAATTGACCGCGAGCAAGCCGCTTTGCAAGTACACAACAAAGCGTTGGCTGACTATGGCTTTGACAGTAAAGCCGAGGTCTCAATGGTCAACGTTGAGCAATATATCTATATCACCTCAGCCAATAAAGCCGTGCTTAGCTGGTATGTCGAAGCTTTATATCAAGACGCTCAGGGTAAAACCGCTAAACCCGTGTATTTTATTGATGCCAATAATGGCGCAACACTGATTCAGTGGAATAACCTGCAAAATGCGCTGGCGACAGGTCCCGGTGGTAATGAAAAAACCGCCAAATATGAGTTTGGTGAAGATTATCCTTCATTGCAGGTAAGTGAAAATGACGGACGCTGCCAATTAAGTCATGACCATGTAAAAACCTATGACGCATCGAATGATTTGACCGCTGAGCCTTTTGAGTTTGATTGCTATCGTAATGAATATAAAGCCATTAATGGCGCTTATTCGCCGTTAAATGATGCCCATTATTTTGCTAGCCAAACCATCGATTTATATAGCCTGTGGTATAACGCCAAGGTTTTACCCGGGCACATGCCGGTGATGGTGCATTATGGCACTGAATACCCAAATGCGTTTTGGGATGGCAGTGCGATTGTTTTTGGCGATGGTGGCAGTGACATTCATCCGCTGGGTTCACTGGATATTGTTGCCCATGAAATCGCTCATGCATTCACCGAAAAAAATTCTCATCTTATAT
>JBLHHD010000229.1:0-5477 GCA_047614605.1 Alteromonadaceae bacterium | reverse complement strand
ACCAGAATGTCTAAAAATTGAGAATATTCTGGTTTAATGATAAACAAAAAGTGAATTCGCAACAAAAGATTTTGTGGTAGTGTCAACGATTTTTAGACATTGCCAAGGACGAGTCTAAAATGTCCGCAAACTGCGTTAAATCCTTTTGCTTTAGAATGACTAAAGCCAAAAGAATTTGCCTTGTTTACGACAATTTTAGTTCTCGCTGGTGAGCGATCTCTAACCATATGGCGCTCCAGTAAAGGGCTCGAAAAAATACTCAAAAAAGTGCTAAAGCACAGTATAAAACAGTTCAAAGTGGGGAAGGTTAACAACCGGTTTTTCATCCCAATCTCCTGTTTTAATGTGGGTAATTTGATTTTAAACGGCCGACAACACCATACCATATTGTAAGGGATAGGCATATTGCAAAACAGTTTCCATTTTGGCTGATGCTTTGGCTAATATAGGTAAGCCAAATGGTTAATAACGGCTATTTATTAGTGGTATGAACGAAGCGATAAAAAGGGAATTAAAAAGTGGGGTGACTGATGGGGATTGAACCCACGACAACCAAGATCACAACCTGGGGCTCTACCAACTGAGCTACAGTCACCATTGTTTGAACGCGTTTTACAACACTTTGCAAGGTCTGTTAGGACGCTGAGGATTCTACCTAAATAGTGGCTAATAGCAAATATTTTTATGGATAATTTGCGCTATTTGACTTTTTTATTCACAAGCTGAGCATTTAGTGCGTACAATGCGGGCAAAACAATAATCAATAGCGATCATTATGACATTTTTTAGCCAATCTCTTATCCGTTTTAAGTCACCGTTCAAGGCGCTACCTGCCGTGATGGTTGCCGCTTTAAGTTTTACCTCAGCGGCTATAGAGGCACAACCAACAGTGGTGAAAAATATCACTGGTTACACTCTTAACAGCCATACTACGCCAGCTGTATGGCAATCATTTAAAACCCTGGTATTTGAAGACGCCAAGGTGATTGAAACAGGCTCGGCTGTGATTGGCAAAAAGTACCCCAATGCCAAGGTTATCGATGGTCAAAATCGTTATCTGTTGCCGGGGCTGATTGATGCCCACGGTCATGTATTAGGTCTGGGATTTTCGCGCCTGAGCATTGATGTCAGAGATAACACCAGTGCTATTGATACGGCTTTGGCCGTGCAGCGTTATGCAAAAGCTAACCCGCAACTCAGTTGGATCAAAGGGCGTGGCTGGAATCAAGAATTGTGGGCAGGACAACAGTTTCCAACAGCCAAAGATCTTGACGAGTACGTCACTGACAAGCCAGTCTGGCTGCGCCGGGTAGATGGTCATGCCGGTTGGGCTAACCGTAAAGCAATGGCTTACGCGGGGATCAGTAAAGATACGCTAGACCCGGCGGGCGGTCAAATAATACGTGATGACAAGGGTGAGCCAACCGGCATACTGATTGATAACGCGATGGCATTACTCGAAGAGAAAATGCCCAAAGCAACCAAAGCTGAAACCCAAAGTGCGCTCAATAGTGCCATGGCACATTTGTTGAGTTTGGGGATCACCAGTGTACACGACGCCAGTATCTTGTATGACACTTATCAGCTTTACCTTAACAACAGCAAAAATAACACCTTAAGCTTACGCATTTACGCGATGCTTGAAGCTATGGAGCCTCTCTTGTTGCAATTGCTTGAGCAAGGTTATTTCAACGATGAAATGAATATGTTGTCGGTGCGTAGTGTTAAATTGTCAATCGACGGGGCATTGGGGAGTCG
Source organism: Alteromonadaceae bacterium (assembly GCA_047614605.1). GTDB lineage: Bacteria > Pseudomonadota > Gammaproteobacteria > Enterobacterales > Alteromonadaceae > JABSOG01. The sequence continues at coordinate 3,719 of JBLHHD010000229.1, read as the reverse complement.
TGGTGCGGCATTATTGGCCCCTTATTCAGATGAACCCGAGCACCACGGCCTGATGCTTGCCTCACCTGCGCAAATGAAGCTGTTGTTTGAACAAACCCTTAAGCATAAATTTCAGCTTAACGTTCACGCCATTGGTGATAAGGGTAATAAGGTGGTATTGGATCAGTTCGAACAGGGGTTTAAACAATGGGGTGGGCAGCAATTAAGAAACCGAATTGAACATGCTCAAGTCGTCGCTTTAGCGGACATTCCTCGCTTTAAAAGTTTGAATATTTTGCCGTCGATGCAGCCAACGCATGCCACCAGTGACATGAATATGGCCGAAAATCGGGTAGGAAAGGCGCGTTTAAAAGGGGCTTATGCGTGGCAAACATTTCTTAAGCAAGGGAGCCGTATCGCTTCAGGCTCTGATTTTCCGGTAGAACTGGCTAATCCATTTTTTGGCCTTCATGCCGCAGTGACCCGACAAAACAGACAAAACCAGCCAGAGGGTGGCTGGATACCACAAGAGGCAATGACGATAGCACAAGCAATGACTTCTTTTACTTTGGACGCGGCATATGCTGCTCATCAAGACAAAATCATCGGCACATTAGAGGTGGGTAAATGGGCCGATTTTATTTTAGTTGATAGGGATGTGTTTAACATCGATTCAACGCAATTACACAAAACCCAAGTACTGCAAACCTGGGTGGCCGGTAAACTTAAATATAAAAAATAAGCTTGTTTCTTTGCATTAACCACCACCGCTTATTTGTGGTGGTTTGACCCTCGACCAAATCTGCTACTAACGCTTAACGCTGTCAAAATCCCAATGGTTCGACCTCTCGCTAAGACCGGCTATTACCCTCTGAAACTCTACACAGCCACAATGTACCTGCTACTTATGCCCAAAAGATTTAAACCCAACCAAATTAATCATTGACAGCTTTAAAAAAATCCTTATTATTGACGTCAAGGGGTTTAGACGGCTAAACGTCTAAACCTAAAAGCGATTAAACATTTGCCCCCGGAGATTGCCATGACTAATTTCGCCACCGCCGCAGTACGTTCAGGTATTGAAACTGATACACAATTTGGCGCTATCACTCCGCCAATTTACCTGACCAGCAACTATAGCTTTGCTGGTTTTGGTCAACCACGACAATATGATTATGCTCGTTCAGGCAACCCGACCCGTAGCGGTCTTGAAGTCGCATTGGCGGAGTTGGAGCATGGCGTGGGAACAACGGTGACGGCAAGTGGTATGGCGGCAGTCTCATTACCTTTACAGTTATTAAAACCTGATGATTTGTTGATTGCACCTCATGACTGTTATGGCGGAAGCTACCGATTATTTAGCAGTTTGGCTAAACGTGGTCAGTTTAAAATACTGTTTGTTGACCAAACTGACGACGCGGCACTGGCTGAGGCGTTAAGTCAAAACCCGGCAATGTTATGGATTGAATCACCGAGCAACCCTTTGTTGCGGGTGGTTGATATTGCCAAGTTGGCCTCTTTGGCTCAGGCGGTTGATTGTTTGACGGTGGTTGATAATACCTTTTTATCACCAGCACAACAGCAGCCACTGGATTTGGGCGCAGACATTGTGGTTCACTCGACTACCAAATATATTAACGGGCACAGTGATGTGGTAGGCGGTGCCGTGATCAGTAAAACTGAACAGCTGGCTACCGATATCGCCTGGTGGGGAAATTGCTTGGGGATTACCGGCTCACCATTTGACAGTTTTCTGACCTTAAGGGGTTTGAGAACCTTACCAGTACGTATTCGCCAGCATCAAGAAAACACTTCGGCGTTGGTGGCTCACTTGGATGGTCACCCGGCAATCAAAAGAGTGTATTATCCGGGGCTTAAAAGTCACCCGACTCACGAGATTGCCAAAAAGCAGCAACAAGGATTTGGTGCGATTGTCAGCTTTGAGCTGAACCTCGATTATTGTGATATTGCCCGCTTCCTTGAAGGGCTCGAATTATTCTCCTTGGCCGAATCGTTAGGTGGTGTTGAAAGCCTGATCTGTCACCCAGCCACCATGACTCACGCGGCAATGGATGAAGCGGCCCGAGCTACAGCCGGGATCACAGGCTCACTTATCCGTGTATCAGTAGGTATCGAACTGGTTGATGATTTACTGGCCGATTTTGAACAGGCGGTTGGGGCATCGAAGTTGGTAGATAAAGTGGATAATAACAAGGAGCGGGATTATGAACCTTGCTGATGCACCGTTTATCCACAACAAAGAGTTACTCAATCAGGTTCGTCTGGTTGAGGCCAAAAGTGAGTGTAAAAGCACTCACCCCGTCGTTCACAAGTTTGGTGGCAGCAGCTTATGCTCGCCACTGGCGATCAATCGGGTGGCCGGTATTATTGGCAGTCACTGCCACGAAAATGATTTGATCATTGTTTCGGCAATGGGTGATACCACTGATTTGTTATTTGAATTGGTGCGTCGTTACACTGTGGCTGAGCAAAACAATGATGACAAATACAGCCCAGATTGTTCGCGGGTTGAGGCTTATCAAAGAAGCCTAATCAATCAAACATTAAAGACCCAAGCCGGGGCTGAGCTTATCGCCCAGCTTGAAGACGATATTGGGCGTATTAGTTTCTTATTATCACGCACCCTGGCCTGGCAAACCTTAAATGCTGATGATGTCATTAGTTTTGGTGAATTGTGGTCTACCCGGCTGGTTTGTACGGTATTACAACACCAGGGAATAGATTGCCAACGGGTGGATTCAAGAGCGTTGATTTTTACCGTCGCTCAGCAAGATACCCTCAATAGTTATACGCACAGTGATTCGCTTATTGACTGGCAAAAAAGCCAACAGGCATTTAACCATTGGCACGACGAATTTGTCGCTCAACCGAGCACTAAATCGAGTACTAAAGTAGCGGTGATCAGCGGTTATATTGCCAGCGATCAACGGGGTAATACGGTCACTTTAGGCCGTAATGGCAGTGACTTTTCAGCGACTATTATTGCTAAATTAAGTACTGCGAGTATGGTCTATTTATGGACCGATGTTAATGGTGTTTACAGCGCGGATCCAAACCTCTTTGCCGATACTAAAGTGATCCCTGTACTGGGATTAAATGAAGCGAATGCTCTGGCTAGTCTTGGCTCGCCGGTATTTCATGAAAAAACCCTCAAGCCATTACAAGACGCCAATATCCCTATTCGAATTCGTAATTCACAGTTGTCTGATGAGCAACGAAGTACAAATAAAGGCACGTTGATTTTACCTCAGCCAGTGCCTTGGCTAGGAGCTAAAACCATCGCGGCCAAATCGTCAGTTTGTCTGTTTAGCATTAGCTGGCACAATCCGTTATTACAGGTAGAGCGCAACGAACAATTGGCAGAAGAGTTGGCTTATCATCAATTACCCAGTTACTGCTGGTCTGACGATAAACCGACTTTAACTTTTTGTGTACGAGAAGATGACCAACAGCCAGTTGAACGGCTACTCAATAACGTCGATAAACAATGTCAGGTCACTGTGCAACAGCAATTGAGCATTGTTTCTTTGGTTGGCAGCGAGTTGTTACGTCATTCTGAGCATTTGGCCGCCTATTTTTCATTGCTGCAAAAATCAAATAAAGCGGTATTGGCTTATCATTTTGACAGTAATGGTGCGATAAGTGCGGTGATTGACGATAAAAACCCAACGGCTTTAGTGTCGGCTATCCATCAGGCGATATTTGTTACGCCATTAAAT
>JBLHHD010000228.1:0-5493 GCA_047614605.1 Alteromonadaceae bacterium | reverse complement strand
TTAATGCGATCACATTCGCGCTTATCACGGCATTTTTTGTGCCGCGTTTCCAATTTTGCTTTTTCGTCTACGGTGAGGGTGATTTTTATCATAGGGGGGTATCATGATCCCTTAAAATAAAAAATCAAGCATTTTCAATGATCACGGGTATAGTTAGTGCTCGTCGAAATGTCATTTAGGAAGCAATAAATAACCATTGAGCATAAAAAGTTTAATCGACGCTGCACTGATCAAACATGCTTGGACGATTGATTTTGAATTATGTATGCTGGGCTGACTATTTAGTTCTTGTCCGGAAACCCTGTTTCCATCCGCCAATATGGCGGGACAATAACGATGCAGCGAAGTCGTAAGGCTTGTTAATCAATAAGTTAATGGTTTCATCCCAATCTCAGAAAACTTTGTGCGAAGCTCGAAGGTTCGTTTGGGGATGAGAATTATTTATAAACGAGGAGAAGAATAATGTTCAGTCATGTAATGATCGGCGCGAATAACGTTGAACAATCGAAGGTTTTTTATGATGCTGTGTTAGGTGCATTAGGTCACGACGCAGGGGTTATTGACGAAAAAGGCCGTTGCTTTTATTTCACTAAAGCGGGGGTTTTTGCGCTGACCAAACCAATTAATGGCGAACCTGCCAGTCATGGCAATGGTGCTACTATCGGTTTTTCGGCAAAAGATCCAGCCGAAGCTGATGCCTGGTTTGCTGCCGGTTTAGCTAATGGCGGCGCTGAGTGTGAAGAGCCTCCGGGCGTGCGTGAGGCTCCTGTCGGCAATCTTTATCTGGCTTATTTACTCGATCCCAGCGGTAATAAAATCTGTGCTTTGCATCGGGTTGCTTCATAGTCAATTAATTACTTTATACAATTGCGCGGTAAATTTACCGCGCTTTTTTTTGTCTAGAACAATCTAAATACAGGACCCTATCAATATGCCAGTATTACCAAACAATGATCAAACTTGTGGTTGGATTGGACAATTACCTCTGCGTCAGGCCAATGGGCCATTGACCGGTTCGAAACGGACTAAATGGGCGATCATTGGTGCTGGTTATTCGGGGTTGTCTGCTGCGCTTACTTTGGCGCACGAATTACCGGATGATGAGATTGTTTTAATCGACGCCAATTTGGCGAGTGAGGGGGCCAGTGCCCGTAATTCGGGTTACCTGGTGGATTCGACACTCAATATGGGCCATCTGTCTGATAGCGGTTTAAGCGCGTTTAAAAGTAAATATGAGCTTAATCTTAAGGCAACGGCGGTGGTTAAAGCGCTGGTCGAAAAGTATCAAATTAACTGTGATTGGAACTAATACAGCAAGTATCATGCGAGTTCAGATGTAAAAATCCAGGGTAAACTGCAGCGCTTTAATCAACTATTAGACAGCTTCGATATTGCTAACGAGTTTATCGAAGGTCAAACACTGGCCAATAAGCTGGGCACGGATTTTTATCAGTTGGCGGTAAAAACTCAGGGTGGCGTGATGTTATAGCCCGCCGCACTGGCCCGGGGTATGATTGAGGCGCTGCCAAACAATGTCACCTTGTACGAAAACACCCTGGTAACCAATATCAAAAACGGCGAACCGCATACCATCAGCTGCAAACAAGGTGAGGTTATTGCCGATAACCTTACCATTGCCGTCAACGGCTACATGCCGATTATAGGTATTAAAGAACCGGGTATTCCCTTTGCTGCTGACCGCCAGTTTGACGCGCCCGTTAACGGGTGACGAGCAGCAACAAATGAATAATGTTGATGAATGGGGCGTATTATCTGCCAGCGCAATGGGGGCGACGGCCAGGTATACGGCGGATAAACGATTGATGATCCGCAATACCGTCGAGGTATCACCCACTTTGCAAATGAATGCAGCCCAATTGGCTCAACGCCAGAAAAAACACCAGCGTGGTTTGCACAAACGTTTTGCCTTTTTACCCACCGATTTATTCGAGTATTGTTGGTCAGGGGTTACCTGTATTAGCGCAAATAATGCCAATGTGTTTGAAAAGGTCAGCAATAATTATTGGTTGATTGGCTGTTATATTATAACGGCGGTGGCATTGGCTTGGCCACCCTGTTTGGTCAGCAAATTGCCTATCAGGCATTAAATCAACCGCAACCCATTTCACAGCAACTATTTGAACGTCCGCAAGCCAGTTGGTTACCTCCTCAGCCCTTTTTAAATACGGGTATCACTGCCCGATTAGCGACTAACAGATTTAAGGGACGTGGTGAGCAATAGTTATTCTCATGCTCATTGGTTTGCCTTGTCATGATGTCAAATAAAACACTCTTGATATAAAAAATATTTGACATGACCATCAAGTCAACTTAAGGTGACATGGTGTCAAAAATATTTGACGCCATTGGGCAATAATAACCAGGAGAAATTATGTCGTTCTATCAAGAAATGTCGTATAAAGAAAAAAGTGTTTGGGTCTCATTCGCGGTGATGTTGGCTATCTGGGTGAGTTATTTTAATGATGTGATTAGCCTGCATGGGTCACAAGCACTGACCGTGGATGCCATTCATTCTTTGTTATTAAAAGTGGTTATTTTAACCATTGTCGCTGAAATTGTAATGCAAATCATTGTGGCTATTATTGATCACAAACAAGCCAATGATAAAGATGATGAACGGGATAAGTTAATTACTTTATATGGCAAGCGTAATGCCTATTCAATATTGGTGATCGGTGTTTTTGCTGCTGTTTTTCAAATTATCGTACCTACTCTGTTTGAGCGAGGATCGTTAACGCTGAACCTGCCTAATGAATATTTTATATTACATGTGATTATCTTAAGTACGGTAATGGCTGAAACGGTTAATGCCTCAACCCGGTTATTCTATTACCGTCGGGGTCTTTAATCATGGCTAAGGTGACTAAAGTACTCAGTAATACCATTCGGCGATTACGCTTTGATGCTGATGAAATGACTCAGCAAGCGTTAGCAGATGCCATTGGGGTGTCGAGGCAAACGGTGGTGGCGATTGAAAAAGGCAACTATTCGCCTTCGCTTGAAGTGGCGTTTAAAATTGCCAATGTTTTTGCGATACCGCTCGAACAGGTCTTTCGATATGAGCAGGGGGATTGAGCGGTTGAGGATAAAAAACAAACAAACAAAACCATTGCATTACAAGACGACCGGTCATATACTTCTCAAATGCCTAGACCTAGACGAAGTGAACATACGCGAGAAGCGTTAATCCAAACCGGAATCGAACAGCTGTCCTTAAACGGCTATCACGGTACGGGGATTAAACAGATACTGGATGCCGTTAAGGTACCTAAGGGGTCGTTTTACAATTATTTTGCCAGCAAAGAAGTGTTTGTTGCTGAGATCATTCGGGTCTACTCCGAGCAAACAGTGACCTTGCTTGATGATTATATTGATGGCTCAGATGAGAGTCCTCTGGATCAAATCAAAACGATGTACTCGATGATGTTGGCCAAATATTCGCAGCAAGATTGTCAGCAAGGTTGCCTGATTGGCAGTATCGCCGCCGAAATCGGCAATCAGAGCGAACTATGCCAAAGTGCGATGTTAACGTCGGCTGCCAACGTGAAGGGCAGGATTTGTGAGTTAATTCATCAGGCTCAGCTGGGGGGGCAAATTCGTAACGATTTGACCAGCGAGCAAATAACCGCCGTTTTTTGGGCGACCTGGGAAGGCAGTCTGTTAGACATGAAGATGCAAGGCAGTATCGACACCGCAAAAGAGGTTTTGTTTGTGATGCTGGATGGTTTGCTTAAACCAGTCACCATTCGTGGAGCAGATGGCACCCCTACAGGGAAGCAGCAAACCGACTGCGGGAACTAAAGAGGCGAAGCGTCTCGCCGCGAAACTTATTAAATACCAACGAGCAGTGCCTCAAGGGCTGCTCGTTTTTTTAGCATTAGTTAGTAGACGACCGGTCTAATTGGTTGTTTGGGAACGATTTTAGTTTTAGTCCTTAGAGGGTAAATTGATGAGTAATAATATTCAGTTAAGTCAGCCATTCACTTTAAAAAATGGCACAGTGATCAAAAACCGCCTGTTTAAATCGGCCATGAGTGAGCAGTTGGGGACGAAAAGTCATAACCCTTCTGAGGGCTTGGCTAATCTGTATAAAACCTGGGCTGAGGGTGGTTTAGGCTTATCAATCACTGGCAATATCATGATCGATCGCACTGCGTTAGGCGAGCCTAAAAATGTGGTGTTAGACACTCAAAGTGCTCTCAAACCGTTTAAAAACTGGGCCGAAGCCGGTAAAACCAATAGTTCGCATATTTGGGCGCAATTGAATCATCCGGGTAAACAAATTCCTAACTTCATTAGCAAAGAGCCGGTTGCACCTTCGGCTATCGGCCTTGAAAATGGCCTGGAGAAAGGCTTTAACAAACCCCGAGCATTAACCGAGGTTGAAATTTTCGCTATTATTGAAAAGTTCGCTACCAGTGCTGAGTTGGCAAAAGATACTGGTTTTACCGGTGTGCAAATTCACGGTGCTCACGGGTATCTGGTGAGTCAGTTTTTATCGCCAAGACATAACCAGCGCACCGATCAGTGGGGTGGATCGTTAGAAAATCGAATGCGTTTTGTACTGGCCGTTTATGAGGCTATTCGTCAACGAGTTGGCAGTGATTTTCCGATTGGCATTAAGCTTAATTCGGCTGATTTTATGCGCGGCGGATTTAGTGAAGAAGATTCGATGCAGGTGGTTCAAGCGCTGGCTAAAGCGGGTATTGATTTGATTGAAATATCCGGTGGCACCTATGAAAGTCCTTCTATGATTGGCCATAAAATGAAACCGACCAGCCAAAAACGTGAAGCTTACTTTTTGGCTTATGCCGAAAAAGTGCGTGCTTTGATTGATACACCGCTGGTGGTTACCGGGGGATTTCGCTCTGCTGATTGTATGACAATGGCCCTGCAAAGTGGCGCGACAGACTTTATTGGTCTTGCTCGTCCATTGGCCGTTGATCCTCAGTTGAGCAACAAATTGATGGCTGATAAAAATCATACTATTGCTTTAAAAATCCTGACTACAGGGGTCAAGGCGGTAGATAAAATGGCGATGCTGGATATTGTCTGGTACGAATTTCAGCTGGCGCGAATGGCGAAGCACAAAAAGCCTAATCCGAACATGAGTGAATGGGGTACGTTTTTTAGAACCTTAATGGCTGCCGGGCTTTATGCGTTTAAACAGCGACGGGCTTAAGTGGGGTAAATCGCTTTACCCCCGAGCTGCCAAGTAAAGTTGATCAAAAATATTCATGCCATCATCGTCGAGGAGGTCGGTTTTGACCTTATTCCAAGCGTAATGCTCATGGCCGAAAGTCATTGCCAGTCGGTTTTTTTTCAACGTTCGTAGGAATGTATATCTGAGTGCCAGCCTTGATAAACGCCTGGGACTTAACAACCACCGACTAAAGTCGGTGGGTTAAAACCCTGCGGACTGAAAGTCCAGCGTTCCGGCTGAAGCCAGTTGTCGGCGAGTCCACCAGCAAG
>JBLHHD010000227.1:0-5495 GCA_047614605.1 Alteromonadaceae bacterium | reverse complement strand
GACCTTAATCAGCTGGATATGAATAACCCATTGGGGCTTAACTTGGCTCAACATGATCTTGCCTTACCTTCACTTGAGCCTGCGCTACAACGGCTGGCCGAGCATCATTGCATTGGCATTCCACAAGGGCCTGATGATGTGCCAAATACGCCGCTGGTACTTTATGCCGGGCGGCTGTATTTACAACGCTATTGGGGTTATGAATCGGCTTTAGCGCAGACTTTAAAGGCTAAGGTCAATAATGACAGTCAGCTTGATATGGCTAGAGCTTCAGCATTGCTGGAGCAGCTTTTTCCGTCATCACAGCAAGATAATACTGAACTGGACTGGCAGAAAATGGCTTGTGCTACTGCGCTGGTGAAAAACTTTGCGGTGATCACCGGAGGCCCAGGCACCGGTAAAACCACCACAGTGACCAAATTGCTGGCCTTGCTGGTGTTGTTGCATGTCGCACCGGCTAATCAGCAGCAAAACCCCATCATTAAACTGGTGACACCCACCGGTAAAGCGGCGGCCCGGCTAAGCGAATCAATCAAGGGAGCCAAAGCCAAATTGGCGCTCAGCGAGCAAGACAAGGCGTTGATCCCCGAAGAGGCATCAACCATTCACCGTTTGTTAGGCGTTAAACCTCACAGCAGCGAGTTTATTCACCATCAGGGCAATCGCTTGCATTTGGATGTGTTAGTGGTTGATGAAATTTCGATGGTTGACTTACCGATGATGGCCAAGTTAATGGCAGCTTTGCCCGAGAAAACCAAGGTGATATTACTAGGAGATAAAGATCAGCTGTCTTCGGTAGAGGCGGGCAGTGTGCTGGCCGACATTTGCGCCCGTATCTCTGATGAGCTGAGTTTTTCTCAGGTCTTGCTGGGGCAGTTACAAGTATTGTTGAACCGGAATTTAAGCGGGTTTTGTCCTTCAACCCCTCAAGTTTCACTGGCTGACAGTATTTGCTTGTTGCAAAAGAGCCACCGTTTTGACGATAGTAGCGGCATTGGTCAATTAGCCAAAGCGGTTAACTTGAGTGACTGGAGCCGGGTTAAACAAATTCAGGCGAGCAGTGACCGTTCGCTGTTTTTCTCGGGTATATCGCCCAGTGAGTATCAACATTTAGTGGTGCAATGTGCGCGGGCTTATCAGCCTTATTTACAAATGATCCGTGAGCAGTGCAAACCAGAGCTGATCATCGAAGCGTTTAACCGATTTCAGTTGTTATGTGGCCTCAGAAAAGGGGCTTATGGGGTGGCTGGAATGAATGAAGCCATTGAAAAGCAGCTGGTCAAAATGGGTTTGATTGACAATCGCCAGCTATATTATGCAGGCAGGCCGATAATGGTCAGCCAAAACGATTACAGCTTAAAGTTGTTTAACGGCGATGTGGGGGTGATATTGGCCGATCCCATTACCGGCCATCTCAAAGCCTGGTTTCTCACCCCTGATCACAAAGATAAGGGTGGGGATAAAGATAAGGAGAAGGTTAAATCGGTTTACCCCAATCGCTTACCGAGCCACGACTCGGTTTATGCGATGACAGTACACAAAAGCCAGGGATCGGAGTTTGAGCAGGTGGCGATGCTTTTACCGCCATTAGCTCAGGTGATGAACAATCAAGTGATCACTAAAGAGTTAATCTACACCGGGATCACCCGGGCAAAAAATCAATTTAACTTGTTCGCCGAACCAAGAGTACTGCAAATCGCCATCCGCCAAACCACCCAACGTTCATCCGGGTTGGCCGAGTTGTTGTATACCTAAATCCTAAAGGTTTTTCGCAGCCCAAAAAAAAGGCCAATCGGGGGGGATTGGCCAGTTCATAGACTTGGACTATGAAACAAATTTTCTTTCGAAAAACAACTACTGCATTTTATTGGACAGCACCTTGCCTATCGAGTTCAATAAATATTTAATTAATTTGCCTTTCACATACTTTTCAATGACTTGGTGAGAAAATGTTCAGGCAGTTTTTTGTTCAATCGTCAACGAACCCGGCAAAAGCAGTTGTAATCGTTCTAGCTCATCGGGCAGTGAATGAATTTCTTTCACCGCCTGTTTGTACAGTGGACGGAGGTATTTTTTCAGCTGTGGAGTCACTGTCTTAGTGTCAATGTCTTTTAACTGACAAAACAGTGCCAAAGCAAAAACCGATTCATTTTCGGTTAAAACCGCCACCCGGTTGGCTGCGTGGTTGTGACAACTGCTGCAGCCTCCTCGAAAGGCATAAGCGGTATTGGCAAACATCACTCCAAAACCCATGAAAATTGATAATACTTCGATGCCAGGTGCCCGGTATTCTTCGCCACCTGGTGGTAACTGATTTGACAAGCCGACTAAGTAGCTCGACAACATCGAAGCATAATTGGCGACCATAACCTGAGGTTGATTCATTTGCACCGGATCGTAACTGACCGATAATCTATCTGCCGGGTTGGTCAACATATTGCTGTACTGGCTGGTGTCCTGGGTTTGCCCACGCAGTATCAGCGGATGGTTTTTTACCTGAAAATGCTGTGGTTGATAACGTTCAGGAGCAACCAGCTGAAAAGGCCATTGAGTCAGACCAGTATAGGCTTTGACGCCGTCAAAAACGCTGTTAGCAAGCTCATCAGCACTGTGTGCTCGGGTGGGGAAAAACTCATTAGTGGGCAAAACAAGCTTGCTGTCATTGGCAAAAAAATCAGCATCAAAGTGGGTAATTGCCCAGCCAAAGCTGTCAAACAGCCATTGACGAGAGCCTTCGTCCATTAGTGGTTTAGTTTTAAAAAGGTTAAGCATGGTAGCAAGTCGTCACAGGTTTAAGCAATGGTGAGAGCTACCTTAGCAAATTTACGCTGATTTTTAAAGAGCGGGTCAATGCTGGGACAGTTGAATACCAATGACATTTGGTTTAACCCTTCTTTAGATCCAGACGATGAGTGGCGTCTATTAACTCGTTTTCTTTGTCGACTATCATGGTGGCAATGACTTTTTTGTTGAGCAGTTCAACTCGTTGTACCAAACCTTCGATAATATGGTCTTTAATGATTTCTCTGGCCCTGATGGGCAGGTGTTGAAAGCTTTTGCGGGTAAAGCGCAAGGCAATGGTATCGGTTTGAGCCACCACAGAAGCGAGTCGGGTATTATGGCCGATAAAACCGGTTTCACCGACAAAGTCACCCGCCGAAATTTCGGTTAGCGCCTCCCCGGAGTGAACGATCACTGCACTGCCTGAAAGCAGGACTAAAAAACGGTCATCGACCTCACCAACCTTGATGAACTCGTCGTCAGCGGGAATATGATAAAACAGTGATTTACTCTCGGCGATGTGTTGCTTTTCGCCGGGGGTGAGTAAATGAAAAAGGGGCAAGCGACTGAGTATTGATACCACTTTTAAGGGAGTGAGGTGTTTTAATGCTTTTGCACTCACGTTTGGGGGTTACCTTTAAGTCAGCCCGTCACGCGGGGATACTTAATCAATAGCTCAAATGGCGGAGAAAGCAAATTTTGGCGAGTTGTGGGAGATTAGCGACCAACCCCGCAAAGCTTCATTAAGGCGACATTTCGACGGGCACTAATTACTCATCCTCTTGTGGACTATAATCGATACTTTCTAATTGGGTAATTAAATAATTAAAGCTAATATCGATGTTGCGAACCTTTTTTATGTTCTTTGGTTTCAATAAAGGCAGGGCTAATTTTTCATAAACGGCGGGAGTTTTATCATACTTGGGGCGTTTTTTAGCATAATAACGGGTTATTTCCTGACTAAGGGCATTTTCGCAGCCTTGTATACGTCCGGTCTTAGCTGATTTTGTATAGAAATTCAGTAACCAACATTCTAAAGAGTGAACCGAAATAGCAAAAACAATTTTTTGTTTATATTCATCATAAAAGCCCGCCTGACCATGCTCGATTTGCTTAATTAGTCGAACTTTGACCAATTCAATAAGCTGCATAACCGAAAAAGGCTTATTGTCACCATCAAATTTTGGTACGTCATAACCTTCTTCTTCAGATACGTCGGTGTCTACCTGAATGATTAAAAATGCGGTGCTCACCAAATCATCTCGAAATCGTTTAGATTTTAAATAGGAAAGCAAGTTCGTCCAACTGCCAAAACCTTCGACAGCTTCTTCGGTTGCGCCTCTGTGAGGTTGTAAGAATGCAATGTCCTGATCATCCAGCTCGTCAAAAAAACCTTCTAAAATCAACTTTATGGTGACTTGATCTGTTTTGCCTTCTCCTGCGATACCAAAATCCATAAGTTAAAACCCCTGCGGTAAACCACCTAAATAACCCCGGAGCATCGCCTCAGATAACAAAACGGGTTCTTCTGTTGATGATTTGGGTTTGTTTTTAACCGTGATGGGTTTTATTCTGGTATGACCGTCTCTTTTTCGCGACACTACATAGAGTTTTTGATTTTTATCCGCCAGATTGATGCCATCTAATATTGCCGGGTTATGTGTTGTCAGCAGTATTTGCTTATCATATTTTTCGGCGAGTTGACAAATGACCTTCATTATTTTGGTACATAAAGCAGGATTAAGAGAAACGTCAATATTATCAATGGCAAAAATTTTCGGGGTATCTTTTGAAACGATCAAAGCAATATAAAATAAGATAAATAAAAACCCTTCGTTAGCGCTTCTTTGATCTATCGTAGTGTGGATAAACTTGTCTTTGATCTGAATTTTATCATCCGTTTGACTGAGCTTACCGGGTATTGAAATTGAATCATACCAACCGAAAAGGCTCAGAGCCTTATCTATTTCGATAAGTGCATCAGGCTCATCTTCATTGAGTACTTTTAACAGTTTTAGCAGCCCTTCGCCATTAACACCGAGTGGTTCGATTTGACCTTCTTTATAAAAATTTCTCAATGCGGAGTTTTCAGGCGCGTAGATCATAAAATCGCTTAATTTACTATTTTCTTCACTAAGGTCCAAATCAAGTTTATCGTCAATTTGTTCTTTTTGCGTTATGATCTCATCCAACTTATCATTTAATTCCTGAATGAGCTGATCGTCAGCTGAATTGGGTATGGACTTTAACACTGAATCAAGAGTTTTCTTGAGCATAGAAATCATTGTATCTAAACTTTCGATACTAATGTTGCCACCCTCAATATCAACATGCCGATCTTTTTTATATTTCCATTTCGAATAATGCTCATTATCATTTTGCAATTCGTAGGTTTGGGTTATCTCATCAACATCAGAACCAGTTTGGGAGTGGGTGGTGATTAATATTGGTTCGTCAGTCGATTTGCTGTCAAAGTTTGAACGCATTAGCTTGGAGTCTGTTACCCGGATGCCCCGACTGGATAAAAATTCGTTATCGAGTTTATTGGCTTGGGCAGCACCAGCTAATGCGATAGCTTCAAGAATATTACTTTTGCCACAGCCATTCTCACCGATAAGCACATTCACCCGACCCAGCTTGATGGTCAACTGATGTATCGATTTATAATTGCCAATTTCAATAGCACCTATCATGGGCTAACTATCCTTTATTGC
>JBLHHD010000226.1:0-5500 GCA_047614605.1 Alteromonadaceae bacterium | reverse complement strand
TGTCACACCTGCCTGGGTCATTTGTTATTGAAAATTTTTCAGGTTGTTTAGTCGTACAATTGCTTTGATCAAAAAAAGCCCATTTCATCAAAACGGGCTTTTAAAATACGTTGTCAAAAATCAAACGCAGCCCGTTAGAGGTTACGCCACCACCAAGATGTTGTTGTGCTGCTTATTGTGTTACTATCGCTGCGCATTGTCTTAGGGCCTCTTTATATAACTGAGTTTATTTTATATAATTGAATTAGTTTGATTTTTCAGTGGCCTTTATAAGACGCTATAACCGCTTTAATGTCAATTAAAAATCCATCATTAATGAGAAATAAACCATTTTGAAATATGACCTGCATTCCCATACTACTATGTCTGATGGCAAGTTAACGCCGGTTGAATTACTTCAACGGGCTGTCCAGATGCAGGTCGACGTACTAGCGATCACTGATCATGACACGGTTAATGCCATTGCACCTGCCAGAGCCTACCTTGTCGAGCAACAGTTGCCGTTGCAACTTATCGGTGGGGTTGAGATTTCGACTCGCTGGGAAAATTTCGAAATTCATATTGTTGGCCTTAATGTCGATGAGACAAACCCGTTATTAATCGAACGACTCCATTCACAAATACAATACCGTAATGAACGAGCCCGTGAAATTGGCCTACGACTCGAAAGGGCCGGGATCCCCGATGCTTATATTAACGCCAAACGAATTGCTGGCGATGCGGCAATTAGCCGTTCTCATTATGCCAAGTACCTGATCGAAATTGGTAAAGCAAAAAGCTTCACTGATGTGTTTAAAAAGTATATGAAACGGGGTAAAACCGGTTACGTATCTAGTCAGTGGCAAAGTATTGAGACTGCGATCCAGTGGATTCATGATGCAGGAGGCGTGGCGGTAATTGCTCATCCATCACGTTATGGTCTGTCTGGAAAGTGGCTGCGACGTTTGATTGTGCAATTTAAAGCGGCCAATGGTGATGCGCTTGAAGTGGCGTTACCACAACAAAGCACGACTGAACGTAGTGATTTGGGGGCATATTGCCTTGAGTACGATTTACTAGCATCGGTAGGGTCTGATTTTCATTCACCGAATCGCTGGAGTGAGCTGGGAAAAAACCTTTATTTATCTGATAAGTACCAACCTGTGTGGCATAATTGGCAAAATTTGCAGCGTTAAGCTAAACGCTGCTATTAACGGTGTAAACCGACACCAAATAACCCAATAATTTACAATGAGCCCCTTTATGAGCCAATTCTTTTATCTACACCCGGACACGCCGCAAAAGCGCTTAGTGATCCAGGCTGTTGAGATCATCAAACAGGGTGGCATTATTGTTTACCCAACCGATTCTGGTTATGCATTGGGTTGTCACATTGGTGACAAACAAGCCCTTGATCGCATTATCCGTATTCGTCAATTTGATAAAGAACACAACTTTACTCTGATGTGTCGTGATTTATCTGAATTATCTATTTATGCTCGGGTCGACAACAGTGCTTATCGGTTGTTAAAGCAAAATACCCCAGGTTCTTATACGTTTATCTTTAAAGGCACTAAAGAAGTGCCGAAGCGGCTGTTAAATCCGAAGAAAAAAACCATCGGCATCCGGGTGCCAGATAACTCGATTGCACTGGCGTTGCTCGAAACGTTGGGTGAGCCTATTATGTCTACATCACTCATTATGCCTAATGAAACGGCCACTGAGTCTGATCCTGAGGTTATTCGTGATAAACTGGAGAAACAAGTGGATTTGATTATTCACGGTGGTTACCTCGGTGAGTTGCCAACAACGGTCATCGATATGACCGATGAAGACGACATCTCGATCGTTCGTTACGGTACTGGTGACCCGACCCCATTTGAATAGCTCAATTTGCAAATTAACACTAGTAACTTATTTGTATATTTGTTATACTTTTGCGCGCTCAAATCTGGGTGTCCAACATATTCGGGTGAATTGAAATCTCTTTCATCAAACTTAAAGCTAACAATCTGAGAAGGTTCACATGAGCGAAAAGTTGCAAAAAACCCTGGCAAGGGCCGGTATCGGTTCACGTCGGGAGATGGAGCTGTTAATCAGCGAAGGTCGTGCCAGTGTCAATGGTACTGTGGCGAAACTCGGTGATCGGGTTGAAGATAATCAATTGATCCGGGTCGATGGTCAGATCGTTAAAGTGCAAAGTGCTCAAGAGAGTACTTGCCGGGTTTTGACCTATCATAAACCCGAAGGCGAGTTGTGTACGCGTAAAGATCCAGAAGGGCGACCTACTGTATTTACCCGCTTGCCTAAGTTAAGAAGTGGTCGCTGGATTGCGGTAGGGCGACTGGATATAAATACTTCCGGGTTGCTGATTTTTACCACTGATGGTGAATTGGCTAACCGCCTGATGCACCCCAAGTATGAAGTCGAACGAGAGTATGCTTGCCGGGTATTTGGCGAGGTTAACGATGCGGCTTTGAATAAAGTTCGCCGGGGCGTTGAACTTGAAGATGGGCCCGCGAAATTTAACTCTGTTAAAGCCGCTGGTGGTGAAGGAATAAACCGCTGGTATAATGTCACACTCAACTCTGGACGTAACCGTGAAGTACGTCGCTTGTGGGAATCACAAGGGGTTAAAGTATCACGACTTATCCGGGTTCGTTACGGTGAAGTGTTACTTGAAAAGCACCTGCCACAAGGTGGTTGGGCTGAATTAGATTTACCGACTGTAAATTATCTACGTGAAATGGTCGGACTGAATCATGAAACTAAAACCATGATGCAAGTAGATGAAGGACGCGCGGATAGACGGACCAAAGCGGCCCGTATTCGTCGCTCGGTGCGTAAGTACCAGCAAAGAAATGGAAAGTCTAACCAAAAAAGTCGTTAACGTAGTGCTAACTGCCTTTATCAATGAAGGCAATCGTACCAACCTACGACTCGTACGCTTGATTAGTGAATGAATGTTACTGTGTTAGTTATTGATTTAACTGTAAAAATAGCTGTATTCCAATTTTCAGGCATTGATCACTCCAGTGAGTGAGTCATTTGACTTATTTCACTGCCCCTGTATTTTTGCAGGCTATTTTTGAGGCACAAAATGACAACACCAGTAACTGTAACGTTCGCTGATTTAAACCTTTCACCAGAGACGCTAAAAGCGGTTGGTGAATTAGGTTATGAAAGTCCGTCACCAATCCAGGCGGCTACTATTCCGCTTATTCTAAATAACCAAGATATTATCGGTCAGGCACAAACGGGTACGGGTAAAACCGGTGCATTTGCACTGCCTGTACTGAGCCAGATTGATTTGGAACAACGTTTACCACAGGTGATCGTTATGTGTCCTACCCGTGAGTTGGCGATTCAGGTATCTGAAGCCTTTCAGGCCTATGCCCGCTACATTAAAGGATTCCACGTACTACCTATCTACGGTGGTCAAGCTTATGGTCAGCAGATCAGCGCCCTTAAACGTGGTGTTCATGTGGTTGTTGGTACGCCGGGTCGGGTATTGGATCACTTAAACAAAGGCACTTTGAAACTGACAGGAATTAAAACCCTGATCCTTGATGAAGCGGATGAAATGCTGCGTATGGGTTTCATTGAAGATATCGAAACGATTATGGACGCGGCCCCAAGTGACTGTCAGAAAACGATGTTTTCTGCGACGATGCCAGCGCCGATTGCCAAGATTGCCCGTAAATACCTTAGAAACCCACAAGAAGTTAAGATTGCTTCGAAAACCTCGACTGTTGAGCGTATCGACCAGCAATTTTTGATGCTAAGAAATAATCAGAAGCTTGATGCGTTGACTCGAATTCTTGAAGCCGAAGAGTATGAAGGTTGTATTATCTTTGTGCGAACTCGTTCATTGACCACTGAGTTGTCAGAAAAACTTGAAGCCCGAGGTCATGCGGTATCACCTATTAATGGCGATATGAATCAGGCGGCTCGTGAGCAAACCATTCGTCGACTTAAATCTGGCCAACTCGATATTGTTATCGCTACTGATGTCGCCGCCCGTGGTTTGGATGTTGAGCGTATTACTTTGGTTATCAACTATGATATTCCACTGGATACTGAAGCTTATGTTCACCGTGTTGGTCGTACAGGCCGTGCTGGTCGTACGGGTAAAGCGATTTTGCTAACTACACCACGCGAAAAGCGTTTGTTGTTTGCCATTGAGCGTGCCACTAACCAAAAACTGACTTCAATGCCAGTGCCTAGCTCAGAAATGATTGCCCAGCGTCGTGCGGATAACTTCTCGGCTCAGGTTGCTGAGGTAATGTCAGCCAATCCATTACAGTTCTATCAGGAGTTTTCAGCCAAGTTGCAAGAGCAGCTGGAAGTTAGCGAATCAGAACTGGCCGCAGCATTGATTTTCATGGCTCAGGAACGTAATCCTTTACAGGTTGATGCTGAAGATTTTCAGTCGATGGACGTTTATCGCAATGAACGTGATGAGCGTGGCGGCGGACGTGATGATCGCGGTGGACGTGAGCGTGATCGTGGTGATAGAGGCGGCGAACGAGGTGGTGAGCGAGGCGGACGTGATCGTCAGCGTGATGACTCAAACAAACAAACTTATCGTCTTGAAGTCGGTCGTGAGCATGGTGTTCAGGTATCTGATATCGTTGGTGCTATTGCTAACGAAGCACGAATTAACGCCAAAGAAATTGGTCGCATTAAATTAAACGATAATTTCAGCACGGTTGACTTGCCAAAAGGCTTAGAAGCCAGTGTATTGGATCACTTGCGTAAAGTGCAAATCCGCAAACGTCAAATCGACATTACTGCTGTTGAAGGCGGTCATGGCGGCGGTGAGCAAAAACGTTCTTCAAGAGGTCGTTCTGATGGTGCTCGTTCAGGAGGCGGTGGTGGTCGTTCAGATGGGGCTCGTTCAGGTTCAGGTAGCCGTGATAACAGCAGCAGCCGTTCGGACCGTCCAAAAGGTCGTCGTTCAGAATAATTTTGGGAGCGGCCTCTGTGCCGCGAATTTTGCTGAAGATTAAGTATTTATAATTAAAAAAGCCGGGATCAGTCCGGCTTTTTTGTGTTTGTAGTGTACCAAAGTAAGTGGTCCTTTGGGGGGTGTGGCGGTCGTCAATTAAGGTCGATGATAGTACACGGGTTGGCATTGAGTTCCTTATATAGATCTATATGTCGCACCACCCTGCCTGCGCGGATGACGTTGCTGGCTCAAAGTTTGGTGTTTTATGTGGCGTTACTCGGTGATCTTTTGGACGCTTTTGTTTATGTGCAAGCATCGTTATAAATTAACAGGATAAAAATCAATGGGACCATTAAAAGGCATAAAAGTACTCGACTTGTCACGTATTTTGGCTGGGCCATGGGCTACCCAGGTGTTGGCTGATTTTGGTGCGACGGTTTATAAAATAGAACGGCCGTTAAGTGGTGATGATACTCGTCACTGGGGGCCTCCTTTTTTACAGGACCGTGATGGTATTGACACCCAAGAGTCGGCTTATTATTTATGTGCTAACCGGGGTAAATATTCGCT
>JBLHHD010000225.1:0-5502 GCA_047614605.1 Alteromonadaceae bacterium | reverse complement strand
TGTTTTGTATCTATATATTACTATGTAGGCACATCACTTGATCATTAAGACTTTGATAAGTCTGCTATAAATAGCATTATCGAAGTCTAATAACGGTGAGTGTCCACACAGATGATTGATCACTAATTGTTAAAGAGCATGCTACCCAACGACTTAGTTAGTGTTGGTAGCGGGAGGCGTATATTACGCTTCCTGGTTTGTAAGTCAAGTATTAAAAACGTTTGTTTATTTTAAAAGTTTTTAATGCTAAAGCTTTGTTTAAACTTCCTTTAAAACTGACTGATTAAGCTGTTTTGCCGTGTCAGTGGATGCGCATTATAGGCAGATCATTTTTCAATGCAAGCGCTAAATTCATATTTTTGTCATATTCGATTTAAGTGACTAATTATTAATCCGACGGGGGCTATTATCTGAAACAAGGCACTTTCGCCCTCCAAAGTGTGCTTTTGGCAACACACTCTGCCACGCCAAAGTTTGCTCAAAATACACCTACCACTTATTACGTAGCTCTCGTAACTTCACAAATACTGTTTTGGCTGAAGGGTTCTGGCCAATATCTGGAAACTCTTCACGCAACTTAGCAATAATTGTCGGGTTTTGCAGTCTGAAAAAAGTATTCACTTGTTTTTCCATGGCCAAGGTCGAAACCATTGCATCTGCGGGGTTTTGTGTAGAGATTTGACTTAACAGATTTTTGGCTTGCTCATTATCAGGTTCTCGGGCCATCGTAAATTCGAGATTATGGCCGATGTAATCGTGGCCAGGAAAAATCCGGGTGTTATCGGCCAATTGCGACAACTGGGTAGCGAACGTATCATAAAGTTCAGCCGGGTGTCCGCCATTATGGCAGTTACCTGCCCCGGCATTAAACAGGGTATCGCCGCAAAACAACGCTGGATCATCAGTTTGTGATAACAGACAAACATGCGACATGGTATGCCCCGGGGTATCCAGTGCCAACAACTCAACCGTTTTGCCCACTTTAATTACATCACCAGCGGCCAGTCCGACATCAATACCGGCTATGGTATCTTTGGCGTTTTGATGGGCTAACAATTTTGCCCCCGTCGCTTCAATCATCGGTTTATTACCACCGGTATGGTCGCCATGCTCATGGGTATTAAGTATTTGGGTGATCTGCCAGCCATTGTCTTTGGCTACAGCCAAGCACTGACGGTAGTCGAGCGGATCAATAGCCATTGCTTCGCCGCTAAGCGGGCAAACAATCAAGTAGTTAAAATTGCGGTAGGCATTGCCAGTCCATATTTGCTTTACAATCATGAAAAACCTGTGTTTAAAAGTGTGTTAGTTTGAGTATGTAGTATATATAGCACAGCTCTTTTTATCTTGCTTTAAGTGTAAATATCATTAGTCTTGAAGATTCAATGTTCACCTTCAAAGGAAAACCTCGTTTGCCCACTTCTGCAACAGAACATGCCGAACTAATACCAGCGAAGTGGTGTATCTATCAAATTGATGATCTTATCCTAAACACTCAACTTGGCACGCTGTATCGTGATGATCAGGAAATTTTGTTGCCACAACTCAGTTACACCCTGTTATGTCAGTTGGTCCAAAGAGCACCAGCGATTGTTTCGCAACATGATTTAATGACTCTGGTATGGGGTGCGCAGGTTGTCAGTGATGAAACGCTCAAACAACGTATTAAATTATTACGCCAAGCCATGAGTGATACTCCACAAGATCCCAGGTATATAGGCTCCGTCAGAGGCCGGGGTTACCGCTGTATTGCCACAGTAACTGAGCAAATCATTGAGCAACCAATTGCACCAACTAATACTCGCTATACTCACGACGACAGTATTAATTTACGACACAATGATCGTTTACCAGTGTCCTTTATGCAAAGTTCAGCAGATTATTGGCGTTTGGTAGCAGTATTCTTTTTAATCATTTTTACCGTTTTTGCCACTGTTGTAACCCTCAACATTACCGCTTTATCTAAAGCCACCGCAGTACAACAGCCTACAGCCGTTGACAATCTAACTGCAACTGATGGTATTTCAGCACAGGCCAAAGCCGCTTTTGATAAAGGCCGCACCTTTTATTTACGTTATCAGTCACTCGATAATGAAATGGCAATAAAGTCTTTTCAACGAGCGACCCAGCTCGCCCCCGGATATGCGCTGGCCTTTGCCGGATTAGCTGATGCTTATTCTCAGGGGGTATTTCAGTTTTCAGGCGATCCGTCCTGGCAAAAAAAGGCACTGGCTGCGGCCTATGATGCAATCATGTTAAACGATCAACTGGCGCAAAGTTATAAATCACTGGGGACCGCCCATTATGTTAATGGTCACCTTTCCCAAGCGCTGTCAGCTAACCTTAAAGCTGCCGATCTCGACTCTGATCACCTCGAAGCACATGCTAACCTAGGCTATATCTATAGTGAACGAGGGCAGTTGAAAAACGCCCTTGAGCACCATAAAAGCGTTTACCAGCTTGACCCCGCTTATCCGGTAAATTGGTATCATATTGCGCTGACGTTACAGCGGCTCGGCGATGACATTCAAGCGTTGAAGTGGTACAAAAAGGTTATCAATGTACGACCTTATTATCATTTGCCGATATTCCATTATACCCATCTGCTAATAAGGCTAGGTAAGACTGAAATGGCTATCAAGCAGCTTAAAATAGCTGAAAAGCACTCGCCAGACAGCTTAAATGTACTTAAAGCGCTGATTGATGTTTATCTGCTTAGTCATCAACCCACTCAAAGCCAGCCGTGGATTCATAAGCTTAAGCTGCTATCTAATGCTCAAACACATCAGTATGCTCAATTATTGTCTTTACTGACTCAACAACCCTTGCCCCGTGAAGCCTTGCAAAGCTGGTATGACAAACACGCTGACGACTATGACGAACGACCTTTTAGCAACATTCAACTGGCTATTGCTGCGACTAAACTTGGCGCCACGGATACCGCCTTTCGCCACTTGACTCAGGCTATTGAATTGGGCTGGCTAGACAGTTATTATATTCATCACTTTACCTTTTTAGCCCCATTGCAAAGTGATGCCAAGTTTAGTCGGGTAGTCAAATTGCTTGAACGTAAAAGGCAGTACCAGTTAACCCTGCTTAAGGGTGAATTACCCCTTAATTGGTGAACCAACAATTTAACCATGCTTTGGGTTGCAAACGCTATAATTAAGCAAAATCGTCAATCAAATTGTTAAGCTTAAAAACGAAATCAAAGGAGTCTGTTATCAACGCATTCAATATTACGCTCAGTGCCGCTACGATGCTCTTAGCAATCTTTTTAACACCAGTAATGGCAAACCCTGACACTGATGATACCGATAATGACGGCATACCTAATGCACTCGAAATCAATTACGGTTTAGACCCCGATAAGCCTTATGATGGCTGGCGCGACGCCGATGGCGATCATTTGCCCAAAGTCCTTGAGCTGCTGTTGGAACTTGACGACAAAACCCCGGATAATGATGTGTTTAACGACCCCAAACTGCTGGTGATCCAGGCCATTTATGACATTCAAAGTCGGATCGGTGACCAGCAACTGCTAAATCAGTATTTGCTACCCCTCACTGAGGGGTTAATCACCCCGGTTGATGTTTATCATCAATTGCTTGGTGAAGAATATTTTAACCGTATGGGGTTTATCGGTCAGCTTTACCAGCTAATTTTACAACGAACCCCTGATTTGGATGGTGCCCGTTATTACCATCGTCAATTGGGTAGCAGTATGAGTCAACAGGCGATGGTAGAGCAGTTTATTCACTCCAAGGAGTTTGAAAAGCGCCATGGTGAGCTGTCTAATCAAGCGTTTACTTCTTTGATAGCAAAACAGCTGTCACAACCGACAGCGGCTAACGTGGATCAGCTCAATAGTGGTGATATTAGTCGTAGCGAGTGGCTATTATCACTCATTGAGAAACAAGCCAAGACTGACAGCAGACACCGGATTAATATGTTGAGTTTGCTGTTAAGCGGACAATTACCAACCCTTCAACAAAATACCTTGTATCAAGGCTGGTTAAAAAGCGAAGGCCATGCAAAAAGTATTCTGAATGATTTACTCTCAGGTGATGCTTACCGGCATAGTCGAATGACCGATATCAGTAGTGCAATGGATGATACCGACGAGGATGGCAGACCCGATGGTGCAGAATTTGCCAGTGGCACAGCGGTTAATGTTAAAGACAATGACGTACTGGGTAGCGATTGGCAGTTTGTCAGCCAAATGCTACTGGATATTGTTGCAACCAAGCAGTCAAATCAACAAATCGATACTCAACTTGCAGCAATGAAACAAGCCAAAAGTCGCGCAGCATGGGTCAGCCAGTTATTAGAGCAACAAGGTCAATTGACGACAGAGCTACTATTCAACAAATTGTATCGACGTAATGCCAGTGAACAAGAGTTAGAGCAGTTAATGCAACACCATGATTTAACTCGGGTTATCGACGGTATGATCAATTCTTCTGAGTATCAGGGAAGATTTTATTGAGTTGGCTATGTTTGAAGTAGTGGTGCAAAAACCTTTTTGCACCACTCTTTGTTTTAATGACAGTTTTAATGACAGTTTTAATGACAGTTTTAATTACAAATAACGAAACTGTAATTTTTGCTCCGCGGTATAACATAACAACTTCACTGCCATACCATAAATAACGGTTAAAATTGACACCGCAAATGCGGGGCCTATTGAGTTGCCAAACTCTGCAGCGCTAATATTATTTCCCATCGCAACCCAACCGATCAATGTGGTGAAAAACCCTAAGTATGCCGCCGTATTACCCGTCACCTTTAAAAAGCGACACGCATCCTGTGCATCTTTGCTGTCCACTTCAAGTTGGTCAACAAAGGCAAATGCCAAGGCTTCTTTAGCCGCTTTGACAGAGCTTGCCGCAATACCAAACGCCACCGCCGGTGGCACCACAATTAAAAATGAGGGAATATCAACAAACATAAACATTCCACCACCTAACCACATTGCCATCATGGAAAAACCAAAAAACACCGCGATACTCACTACAAAAGCCATAATCCCTCCTCTTTCCTTCCATAAATATAGCAAAGCCGTTCGGGCACTTTGCTGCCAAAACCAATAATCTGCCTGAGCAACATTTTGGTTATCATCAATAAGCAGGTTAAATTCTTCAAACAAATCACCAATAACCTGATCGCGAATATTGGCTGGTAGCACCCAGTGTAATAATATTTGTGCTACTTTTGGCGGTAACTGACTTTGTGACATTTAAACCGCCTGCGTACCTGTTGATAGTGAAACCCCCTGCCACATAATATCAATGGCACTACGGCTACGTTGTAGCGCCATACGTCCCTTTGCTGTCACTTCAAAATAACGCTTGGCTCGTCCTCCCCGCTCGGCTGTCGCTTCGCCTAATGAAGAGCTGACCAATCCTTTGCCTTCCATTCGCTCCAGCGTTGCATACAAAGCACCGATAGACACATCCCGCCCAATCTGTATTTTGAGCATTTGCCTGATCCGAGTGCCAT
>JBLHHD010000224.1:0-5516 GCA_047614605.1 Alteromonadaceae bacterium | reverse complement strand
AGCGGTTACCACTCAGTTCAATGAAGATGACTCAATCAATCATGCTGAAAATGCCAAGATGCTTGAGCAATTAATTTTAGAAGGTGTTCATGGCATTATCGTTTGTGGCACCGTTGGCGAAAATTGTTCACTCAGTGCAGCAGAAAAACGCGATGTTATGCGCAACGCTGTTGAAACCGTGCAAGGTCGTATTCCGGTGTTATCTGGCGTAGCCGAAACAACTACAGCCCTAGCGGTTCAATATGCTAAAGATGCTCAAAGCATTGGTATTGACGGGTTGATGGTATTACCCGGTATGGTTTATCGCTCTACCGAAAAAGAAGCCATTAACCACTACCAGAAAGTCGCCCGTGGCACAGCTTTACCTATCATGATTTACAACAACCCGGTCACTTACGGCGTTGATGTCACTATCGAAGGCATGAGAACGCTGGCACTGGAAGAAAATATCGTTTCAGTAAAAGAAGCCACCGAAGATACTCGCCGTATCAGCGAGTTGTTCCGTGAGTTTGGTGATCGTTTTGTCGTTTTCGGTGGTGTTGATGACATCGCACTCGAAAGCCTGATGCTTGGTGCGACCGGTTGGATCTCTGGTTTAACCAATGTATTTCCCAAGCAATCAGTGGCCATTTATAACCTTGCCAAAGCAGGCCGTTACGAAGAAGCGCTTAAAATCTGGCGTTGGTTCATGCCATTGCTAAGACTAGACACTATCCCCACTTTGGTGCAATGTATCAAATTAACCGAGCAACTGGCCGGACGTGGCTCAGAGCGAGTCCGTGAACCGCGTTTACCACTTAAAGGCGAACAGCGCGAATACGTAGAGCGTATTTACCGCGAAGCAGTTGAGACTCAACCACAGGTTTAAAAGGTAATTAAAAATGGCACAACACAAAGTTTTAATCGCTGGCAACTGGATAACCGCCAATGCTATCGACCAATTTCAGGCATTTAACCCGACAACTGGCGACTCCTTAAGCGAAGTTTATCCGGTCTCCAGCTGGGCCGATTGTGATGCTGCCCTTAATGCGGCGGCTCAGGCTTTTGTTGGGCTGCAAAAGTTACCCCGACAAACTATCGCCAAATTCCTTGAAAGCTATGCCAACAAGATTGAAGAAAATACCTCAGCACTGGCTGAAATGGGCAACCTCGAAACCGGTTTGCCATTATCACCCCGACTCATTGGCGGCGAAATACCACGTACCACTTCACAACTTCGTCAAGCCGCTAAGGCTGCCCGCGAAGCAAGTTGGACAACCCCCACTATCGACAGTCAAAACAATATTCGTTCGATGCTCCAAGCTATGGGTACTGTTGCAATTTTTGGTCCTAACAACTTTCCGTTTGCCTTTGGCAGTATCTCTGGCGGCGACTTTGCTGCAGCGATAGCCGCAGGTAATCCGGTGATCGCCAAAGCGCATCCCTCTCACCCGGGCACTACCCGATTGCTGGCTGAACTAGCTCACAGTGCGGCTCAAGAAGTTGGTTTGCCCGCTGGTTCTATTCAGCTAATTTATGCCACAGCCCGCGAAACCGGACTTAAACTGGTCAGTGACTCACGAATTGCCGCCACCGCCTTTACCGGATCACGTCCTGCGGGTCTGGCGCTTAAACAAGCCGCTGAGGCAGCCGGTAAAGCCATTTATCTGGAACTTTCCAGCGTCAACCCGGTGGTTGTTTTACCCGGCGCACTAAAAGAAAAAGCCGATGCCATTGGTGATGAATTTACTGGCAGCTGCCTGATGGCTGCTGGTCAGTTATGTACCAAACCAGGTTTATTGATTGTCCCAACTGGGGCTGAGGGTGATGAGTTTGTTAAAAACCTCACCGATAAATTTGTCGCAGGTCCGGTAGGCACCTTGTTTGGGGCCAATTCGGTCGATCATTTATCTACCGCTTCAGATGAACTGGTTAAAGCTGGCGCGAGTTTGCTGACGTTACAAACCGGCCAAAGTGGCGGACGTTTTTGTCATGCCAACATGTTGCTAAGCGTCAGTGGTGAGCGTTTTGTTGCAGACAGTGCCACCTTACAACAAGAAATGTTTGGTAATGCATCATTGGTTATTCGCAGCGAATCCACCGCACAAACTTGCCTAATCCTTGATGCTTTAGAAGGTAACCTGACCGGTTGTATCTATTCGGATACGCAAGGTTCAGATGATGCTGACTACGATGTAATTGAACCTGTATTACGTCTCAAAGTGGGCCGTGTTATCAATGACAAGATGCCGACTGGCGTTGCCGTATCCAGTGCAATGAACCATGGTGGTCCCTTCCCTTCAAGTGGTCATCCGGGTTTTACTGCCGTTGGTTTACCCGGGGCAGTTAAACGCTTTGGTGCACTTAAGTGTTTTGATAATGTCCGTCAGCATCGTCTGCCAGAGGTTTTACAAGACACCAATCCAGACCACTCGATCTGGCGAATGATCGATGGCAACTGGACCACAGCCGATCTGGACTAAAGCAAATATGGCAAAAAATATGCGCATTATTGACTCACACACCGGTGGCGAACCCACCCGAACCATTGTCAGCGGCGGTCCTGATTTGGGCCTCGGTGACATGGCTCAACGACGAGCCATTTTTGCCAAAGACTTTGACCATATTCGCACCTCATTAATTGGTGAGCCCCGTGGAGCCGATGTAATGGTGGGTGCCATGCTGTGCCAACCGGTTGATCCAAACAATACCGCCGGCGTGATATTTTTCAATAACAGCGGTTATTTGGGGATGTGTGGTCACGGCACAATTGGCCTGATGGTGAGCTTGTATCATCTGGGATACATTGATTTGGGTTTACACCGCGTCGAAACCCCGGTTGGACTAATTGAAGTTAATTTATTATCCCCCTGCAAGGCCCAAATTAACAACGTCCCCAGCTACCGTTTTGCCAAGGACGTCATCGTTGAAGTTGATGGGTTTTCTCAGGTCACGGGAGATATTGCCTGGGGTGGCAACTGGTTCTTTTTAATTAAAGATCACGGACAACCGCTTACCTGGGATAATACCAAGCAACTGCTGGACTACAGTTGGCGCGTCAAAAATAGCCTGGAGCAACAAGGTATTACCGGTGCTAATGGTGAAGCCATCGACCATATAGAGCTATTTGGACAACCAGCAGATGCAACCATTGCTGACAGTCAAAACTTCGTATTATGCCCTGGCAGACAATATGATCGTTCCCCTTGCGGTACGGGCACGTCGGCAAAGCTAGCTTGTTTATATGCTGATGGCCTGTTACAGCCCGGTCAACTGTGGCGACAACAAAGTATCATTGGCAGTATTTTTGAAGGTAAAGTGAAAATTGTTGATGAGCAAATTATTCCCCAGATCACTGGTGAATCATTTGTAATTTTAGATGCCCAGGTGCTGATCCATCCTGACGACCCTTTTGCTTACGGGTTTTAGCTACCCTCAACCTTGGGCTACCATAAACGATGTTCGATTCGCACAGCCGCTTGATGAAACACATCACGCAGGTTTTGCGAGTCGCAGTTTTCGCATAACAGGCATAATAAGTTCATTGATGACTGAGGCAAAAAGTGGGCAGCAATAACCACTGATTCAAACATTTTTACCCCCAGCGGTTCATCGGATGCATGACTGACGACAAACTCAAAACCATTTTGATAATGACTCTTTTCGTGTAGATGCTGCAACAGATGCAACAACTCACCATTGACAGTTAACGGGTTTAGGGCTTGTTCACCTCTGTCGGCAGATAGAGTCACCACCACCACATTGGCATGGTTAGCCACCGTTTCATTGACTGGCGTTATTCCCGAGGGACAATCAATGATCAAAATATCGGCATCAATCACCGCCTGCATATTGATATGGGTATCGATAGCATTAATCAATAATGCATTTTTGCCGATGTTTTGGAAGGCAAAAATGATTTCGGTCGAAAAATTAAGCTTGCCAACGTCATCCTGAGCCGTCATCACTGCCACTACTGGGGTTTTCTCACTCACCGCTTGCAATATCTGCAAAACCGGCGCTGATCGACTCAATAAAGTTTGTGTCTGCACACTCGTTTATCCTTTGTTGTGCCTTGTATTGTTCAAATTATAGATGGGTTTACTTAATGGTGCATGAAAAACAAGCAATTTTGTTTATCCATTTAAACAAAGTCGATACTTTTGTTTTGGACTTTTTGGACTATCCGGGTTGGTCATTTCAATCAAACCCGCATCTAGAGCTGGCAACAGATAGTTCTTACGAAAATTGCCTCGATGATTTAACCCTAAAGTATTCATCACTGCAGGCACTGCATAGGCTTGATTAGGCGATTTTCTCATTGTTTGAATCAGCGGTTCAACTTGGTCACTTACATAGTCGTTTACTTGGTCACTTACTTGGTCGTTTACTTGCTCACTCTCGATAGCTTCTTGCAAACCAAGCTTGATAGCAGCCAGCATATATTCAACAAAAGGAGTGCTATCACTGCTATTATCCGATTTTCTTAATGCTTGGTAGTACTGTGCCTGTTGGTCTTTAATAATGGTTTCAACCGGTAAATAAGCCAACTGTTCGCGCCAACTAGCCAAAATAAGCGTTTGCCAAAACCTGCCCATGCGACCATTGCCATCAATAAATGGATGAATAAACTCAAACTCATAATGAAACATACAGCTCTTGATCAGCGGATGGCTGTTACTTTGTACCAACCAAGTAAATAAATCCCTCATTAAACGAGGTACCTGAGTTGCTGATGGAGGCATATGTATCAATTGATCGTCTCGATAAATACCTACACCCACACTACGCCACCGGCCAGCTTCATCACTCAAACCAAGCATCAACAGACCATGTGTTCGCAGCAAGTCATCGAGATTGGCCGGGTTTAACCCTGATAAAGTTTCGTAAGCCTTAATCGCATTACGCACTTCTTGTATTTCACTGGGCGTTCCCATCACCCGTTTACCTTCCAAAAGAGCAGTAACCTGTTCAATCGTCAGGGTATTGTGCTCAATAGCCAAAGAAGCATGAATAGTACGGATGCGATTACCCCGACGCACCTGTGGTGATAAGCCATTCTTTTGTTGAGCCGTATAATGGCCTAACAATTCACTGATGTCGGCAACCAATGCCAAAACAGTTTCTGAAATGCTAAAAGGAGGTTGATAACTGGGCATCGGTTTAGATTGACTCAGGTTAAATTGATCAGATGACTGTCAGTGAAATGCTGTCAGCGAGATACTGCGTAATGTAACCCAGCCCCAGTTGAAACTAAAGCGATCATGTTTAAGTCAGCAATTTTCTCGATGCTTCTCAAACAAAACCATCAATAACCAAAATGGTCTTAGCAATCGCACCCTGATTTTTTTCAACAAACATTTTGCCTTTGCTGCCAACGGCTTTGCTAAAAACCTTATCGTTAAAAAGCTCAGATAATAACGGTGCCAACTCATCGACTGAAGACACCTGCAAGCAGCCCTCATCTTCGAGCAATGCCGGATAAACGTGAAGAAAATTAAACACATGACGCCCGGTGATCACCGGAATGCCATAAG
>JBLHHD010000223.1:0-5531 GCA_047614605.1 Alteromonadaceae bacterium | reverse complement strand
TTTGTTTAATATCATAGGCCCAGATATTGATGCGTTGGAGCATAAGTAATACCAGTTACATTAATTCAATGAGCTAAATATTGGGCAGGGAAAATGGTCAATGACAAGGCGTTAATTGCCGTATATAGTTGTTCTACATACAAAATTAACAATGCAGTCAGTGGCCATTTTAACAAGCAAAATAGCTTAGTGAGTTAATGTAATTGGTATAAAGGCAGTTTCGGGTTTGACTGACGGCGACAAGTTCACTATTTTTTTTTGTTTGCTCGGCGAAGCCAGCCATCGAAAGTCTGGCATCACCCCAGTCGTTAGCTGGGAGCACGGATTAAGTGGAGCGTTGGCCGATATTTTACCCACCAGTCAACTTTAACCCCAAATCAATCCTTCCCAACATAAGCTTCAATCTGCAAAATAATGCCTTCACTATCTAAACCGAGCTCCTGATAAATCTCATCTTGGGTGCCATGTTTAATAAAGTGATCGGGCAAACCTATGGTTAACACCGGTTTGAGGGTCTTTTGCGCCATCAGGTATTCGATAACCGCAGAGCCTGCGCCGCCTTGTATGGCATTATCTTCTACACTGACCAGTACATCATGGCTGGCAACCAACTCGTCAAGTAACGCTGTATCCAAAGGTTTGATAAAGCGCATATTAACGACGGTGGCATCAAGCTCTTCACCCGCTATGAGCGCATCTTTTAACAAGGTACCAAAGCTGAGGATCGCGATAGATTTACCGTGGCGAACCGTTTTCGCCTTGCCTACGGGCAGGGCTGCCATTTTTTGCTCGATGGTTACGCCTGGACCATTACCGCGAGGGTAGCGGATCATACTGGGCTGGTTAAGTGTGTAGCCGGTATAAAGCATCTGGCGACATTCGTTTTCGTCAGCCGGAGCCATCAATATCATGTTAGGGATACAACGGCTGTAGCTGATATCAAATGCACCCTGATGGGTTGGGCCATCGGCACCAACAATTCCGGCACGGTCAACAGCAAAAATAACGGGTAGATTTTGCAAGGCAACATCATGGATAAGTTGATCATAACCTCGTTGTAAAAAGGTCGAATAGATAGCGACAACGGGTTTGTAACCTTCACAGGCAAAACCGGCGGCTAGTGTTACCGCATGTTGCTCGGCAATCGCTACATCAAAATACTGTTCTGGAAACTCTTTAGAAAAGCGCACCATACCCGAGCCTTCACGCATGGCCGGGGTTATAGCCAATAGCTTTTCATCTTTAGCGGCCAGATCACATAACCAGTCGCCGAAAACGTTTGAATAGCTCGGGCTGACGGAGGTTTTGGTCGGCAATGACGTGGTCGAAGGGTCAAAAATTGGCACCCCATGATAACCAATGGGGTCTTTTTCTGCCGGGCTGTAACCTTTACCTTTGGTGGTGACTATATGGAGTAATTGCGGCCCTTTAAGGTTACGCATATTACGTAAGGTGTCGACCAGCATATTGATATTATGACCGTCGATGGGGCCAATATAGTTAAATCCCAGTTCTTCAAAGAAAGTCCCAGGCACTACCATGCCTTTAAGATGCTCTTCCATGCGACTGGCGAGCTGTCTTATAGGTGGTACGCCGCGGAGCAGTTTTTTCGAACCCTCGCGGATGCCGGTATAAAAACTGCCGGATAATATCCGTGCAAAATGGTTGTTTAATGCCCCAACATTCTCTGAAATTGACATTTCGTTGTCATTTAAAATCACTAATACGTTGGTACCAGCACCACCGGCATGATTCATCGCTTCAAACGCCATACCAGCGGTTATTGCGCCATCACCAATGATTGACACCACTTTACGGCCTTCGCCTTCGCGTTCGGCGGCAATTGCCATAGCGGTTGCTGCACTGATTGAGGTGCTCGAATGACCCACAGATAAAGTGTCGTATTCACTTTCTTCACGATAGGGAAACGGGTGTAAACCATCCTTTTGACGAATGGTCGACATTTGCTCACGTCGTCCGGTGAGAATTTTATGAGGGTAAGCCTGATGGCCTACATCCCAGACAATCCGGTCTTTAGGAGTATCATAAACGTAATGTAAAGCGACTGTCAGCTCTACGGTGCCCAAGCCTGATGCAAGATGTCCGCTACTTTGACTGACTGAGTTTAGCAAGTAGTCGCGTAGTTCTGCACATACCTGTTCGAGCTGATCATGAGACAAAGCTCGTAGTTCAGCAGGAATATTGGCTTGTTTTAGTAATGTGTGATCGTTTACCGTCATATAGTCTAAAGTTCTATTTAATGGTTTCTTTGCACAACATAAGAAGCAAAAGCTTCTAATAACTGCGTGTTAAAAGGCAGTTGTTGGAGTGCGTGAATAGATTGCTGATAGAGCTGGTCAGCTTTGGCTTTGGCTTGTTCAAGTCCGAGCAGCGATACGTAAGTTGATTTGTTGGCTGCCTCATCGGAGCCTTTGGATTTACCGAGTATATCGGTGTCGCCTATCACATCTAAAATATCATCCTGCACCTGAAAAGCATGGCCGATGGCTGAGGCAAATTCGTTAAGATGAAGCCTGTCATGATCACTAAAGTCGTTGGAACAGTAACTCGCCATCAGTACGGAACAGCGGATAAGCGCCCCGGTTTTAAGCTGATGCATTTGTTGCAGTGCCGGTAAGTCGATGGCAATGTCGGTGCTGGCTAAATCGAGTGCCTGACCACCACACATACCTTCATAACCTGAGTAACGACTGAGCAGTTTGATCATTTCAATGATCCCAGTCGGGGAGGTTTGCTGATAGTGATGGGTTGATAATATTTCAAATGCAAGACTTTGCAGGCTATCACCAGCTAAAATAGCGGTGGCTTCATCATATCTTTTATGTACAGTCGGCTCGCCACGACGTAAATCGTCATTATCCATTGCTGGTAAGTCATCGTGGATCAACGAATAAGAATGGATACATTCCATCGCAGCCGCCGGGGCGTCAAGGTCATCCATATTGGTGTTGGTTAAACTGCCAGTGGCATAAACCAGATAAGGACGTATTCTTTTGCCACCTTGGAGCATCCCATGAACCATAGCATCCAGCAACTGCTGGTCGACGAGATTAAGGGTGCTGAGTTTGAGTTGCAAAAATCGTTCAACACGGGCTTTATGCACGGCTAACGATTGTTGTAATGGCTGTAAGGGCACTAATGCTCACCTTCGTTAAAATGGCCGGGTTCAGTAAAGTTTTGCAACGTCTGCTGACCTTGTTGCTCAATTAATATTTGCACTTTTTGTTCTGCCTGTTGCAGTTTGGTTTGGGTTGAGGAAACCAATTGCACACCCCGTTCAAAATGTTTCAGTGAATCTTCAAGCGACAGTTCACTTTGCTCCATACTTTGGACGATCGTTTGTAATTCTGCCATAGCAGATTCAAACGACATATTTTCGGGTTTTTTTGATGCCATCTAAGGGACTCTTGAACTAAGCTGCGTAAATTGTAGTGTAGTTTAACCAAATCTGTTTACAATCACTAGTATTTGTCATGGCTACGGTCATAATTTACGGTTATTGATGTATAACCTAATGCAGCATAATTCAATTAGAGCTACAATTTAATCTGAATCAAGGGTGAAAATTAGCCCCTAAAGGGGGCTAATTATAATCTGTTGTTTGCCGATAACACCTTGTCATATAAGATAAATGTGCGAACAATCAGCGATTGGGCGCAAATTATCCGTTAGCGATAAAAAATTAGGCAGTTTATAAATCATCGGATAAAACTGAGTAAAAAAACTTGGGAGGAAAATGTGGATTTAGCGAGCTTAATCGGAATTTTAGGTGGTATCGGGTTTATCGTCATGGCGATGGTCCTAGGTGGCGATTTGTCGATGTTTGTCGATATTCCTTCGGTATTGATTGTGTTTTGTGGCTCGGTGTTTGTTGCCTTGGCGCATTTTACTATGGGTCAGTATTTTGGTATGGGTAGAGTTGTTGTCAAAGCCTTTATGTTTAAAATTGAAAGCCCTGAAGATTTAATTGAAAAATCAGTTGAACTGGCCGATGCGGCACGTAAAGGGGGCTTTTTGGCCTTGGAGGAAGCGGAGATCCCCAATGCTTTTATGCAAAAAGGGGTGAATATGCTGGTTGATGGTCATGATGCCGATGTGGTACGGGCAACGTTATCCAAAGATATTGCGCTGACATCATCCCGCCACAGCGATGGTGCCGATATTTTTAAGAGTATCGGTGATGTGGCTCCGGCGATGGGGATGATTGGTACGCTCATTGGTTTGGTGGCAATGCTGTCAAACATGGATGATCCCAAGTCTATCGGCCCCTCTATGGCGGTTGCGTTATTGACCACCTTGTATGGTGCCTTTTTGGCAAACGTTATTGCCATTCCCATTGAATCGAAGTTGCGTAATCGCGGCGCCGAAGAAAAAAACAACCAAATGTTAATTCTCGATGCCATATTAGGTATTCAGGATGGGCAGAATCCCAAGGTTATTGAGGGGATTTTGAAAAACTATATGGCCGAATCCAAGCGTGAAGTTGACACTGAAGATTAGACCGGGAGCCAGTTGGGAGTAAGTTATGTCTGAAGAATGCGAAGAGTGTAAATGCCCGCCCCCTGGGCTGCCAGGGTGGATGGGTACATTTGCCGACCTGATGTCGTTGTTGATGTGTTTCTTTATTCTGTTGCTGGCGTTTTCAGAAATGGATGTACTGAAATTTAAACAAATTGCGGGTTCAATGAAGTTTGCTTTTGGGGTGCAAAATAAACTTGAAGTGAAGGATATCCCCAAAGGCACCAGTGTTATTGCCATGGAATTTAGGCCCGGCAAACCCGATCCTACCCCGATAGAAACCATTCAGCAGCAAACCTTTGAAATGACGCAGCAAATGCTGGAGTTTCAAGCCGGTGATGACGATTCAGCTGGTGGGCGGCGCAAGCAAAGGGGTGATCAACGTGGTGGGATGTCTGATAGTACCGCCAACAAGCAAGCACAAGATTCAGCTTCCGCCTCGGAAGCCCAGGCACAAACCAATGAATTGCTCAAAAAAATCGCTGAGCAGCTGGAGCAACAAA
Organism: Alteromonadaceae bacterium; assembly: GCA_047614605.1. GTDB lineage: Bacteria > Pseudomonadota > Gammaproteobacteria > Enterobacterales > Alteromonadaceae > JABSOG01. The sequence goes on along the minus strand of JBLHHD010000223.1, from coordinate 489 downwards.
TTCTTGATGGCGCTATAGAACTCGAATCTTTGGGTCAGCAAATTATTATTCGGATTCGTGAGAATGGCTCTTTTCCCTCAGGCTCAGCCAATTTACAACCACGCTTTCGACCGATTATTCGTAAGGTGGCAGCTTTGCTAACGGATGTACCCGGTGAGATTACCGTATCAGGTCACACTGACGATATTCAAATCAATTCGGAGTTATACAGCAATAACTGGGATTTGTCGGCCAAACGGGCGGTTGAAGTGGCAACGGTTATGGTTGATGTGAAAAAGTTTGATAAAGATCGAATTATGGTGGTCGGCAGAGCAGATACCAAACCCTTGGTGCCTAACGAAAGCAACCTTAACCGACGTCGTAATCGCCGGGTAGAAATATCCATTATGCAGGGTAAAGCCAAAGAGTCTGAGACTATCGGACTTTCTGAGAATGAGAGTTGAATTTGACTTAAAAAAAGTCCTCTTTAAATACAAAGAAGACCCGGAT
>JBLHHD010000222.1:0-5553 GCA_047614605.1 Alteromonadaceae bacterium | reverse complement strand
TGGTAAAACTTTGTCGCTTAATTAAGTCACTATGTTGCTGCCATTTTTTTAGTAAATAGATACCAGTGAATTCGTTACCGTGGGTGCCACCCACCATGGCTACCTGTTTAATCATTGATGAGGCCTTACAAAATAATTGAGTTTGGCAGTATAAAGATTAGTGCTGCAATGGACAAGGTTTGGGGCACATTCGATATAATGCTCCCGGCATAACGGATCCCCTACACCGAAATCTAGGACCACCTGTAATGAAAAAGCCCGCAAGTGCGGGCTTTTTTTAGTTCAGATGGTAGAGCTATCTGATATTAGTCGACTGATTTAGCCGTCAGTGTCAGCCCAGTAACAGCAGAGTAACCTCTGATGTCGATGTGCCATGTGCCTTGAGCAGGGTTGTTGATTGTACATACTTCATCGTTACCCGTTTTGTATGGACGACAGTCATAAGTACTAGTCGTTGCTTGAGCACCTTGACGAACATACAGGTCAGCATCGCCAGTTCCACCAGTGATGGTGAATGTCAGTGATGAGTAAGCAGCGTCAGCTTCAACAGTGTAATGAGCCCAGTCACGACGAGCGATGTTGATGTTTGTGATTGTTGAATCAATACCAGTACCCGGCGTTGGTGGAGTAGTTTCACTATAGCTACCCGTTAAGCTAACACCACCAAATGCGCTGTAGGCTTTGATACGTACATAATAAGTACCACCAGTTGTGCCAGTACAAGACTCGGCATTACCTGATTTATACGGACGACAATCATAAGCTGAATCAGTTGGTGCTGAACCTAAACGAACATACATGTCAGCATCACCAGTTCCACCGTTCATGGCGAAGTTGATGTCGCTAGCACCGGCTGGTACTTCCATAGTGAACATTAGTTCAGTGGTGCTAGTCAGGTCAGTTTTAGCTGTACCATTGGCTAGTACTGTGTCACCAACTGGTGGCTCAGTAGGAGGAGTAGTTCCACCGCCGTTACCCTCACAACCGTTGGCAGTAATATAATCACTGGCGGTTTTGGCTTTAACTACACCGTGACCAAAGTAAACATCTTTACCAGCAGAACCGGCATCAGCAGCTGTGGCTTTTAATGCGTTACGGATTTCAGTACCCGTACAAGTGCTGTGGTTAGACCATACAAGGGCTGCTATACCAGCAACACCAGGAGTCGCCATTGAAGTGCCACTCATCAAACCGTACATAGAGCTTTCGATGTTGATACCAACAGTTGAAGCATTCATCCACGTAGAACGGTCTTCAAGTGCTGCGCCCATGGCTGGAATCGTTGTTGCGTTAGTTTCGCCTAAAGTACCAGACAATACACCTGCTTCGTTGTTAACGATAACAGCACCGATACCACCGCTGTCTTGACAGGCTTTTACTTTGTCATGAAAAGAGATAGCACCACGGTCGATGATACAAACTTTACCGTTAGCGCCTGAGTTAGTTGCCTCAGCAGTGCCCATGAAGAAAACTGAACCAGAAACTGAACCTAAGTTTTCCATGCCCGTCACTGTCATGCTAACACCGTCAACAGTACCAGTAGTCCAGCCTGTGCCTTCGCCGCTTGCGCCAGCTGCATCTAAAGCCGATTGTGAAGGATAAGTCGAAAGGGTATTAACACCACCCGCTGTTACTTCAACACAGTAACCGTCATCAGTTTGACCGCCATTAGTACAGCTTGGGAATTGTGAGAAGTCAGCGATGTTGTTGTCACCATCGTTGGCACCAATCATCATTACTGATTTGTAACCAGCAGGGAAAGAACGCACGTTGTTGCCATCGTTACCCGCAGCAGCAAGTACTAGACCGCCGTTGTTAGTAAAGGCGTTAAAGGCGTTTTCTTCAGTTGAGTTAGAACCACCGCCACCTAAGCTCATGGTAATAATAGTTGCGCCCGCTTCTGTACAACGGTCAGCAGCAGCAGCCAAATCTGACGAATAACCCCAACCAGCGGCATTAAATACTTTAACAATGTGCATTGGTACACCAGGAGCCATACCGACAACACCAACACCGTTATCAACAGCGCCAACAGTACCGGCTACGTGAGTACCGTGTGGTCCGCCATTAAGGTCCCAGTTGCCTGTGCCTGAATCGTTGCTACCGGTGATAACACTGCGATCAAAGTCAGGGTTAGAGGCGTCTAAGCCAGAATCGATAACACACACTTTTTGACCGCTTTGCAGAGCCAGTTGGTCGGCTTGTGATTGAATGATAGCGTAAGGAGTAACTTGAACATCGTTAGGGTTACCAGCGGTATTGTTATAAAGGCTGCTGGCATAACGTTTTTGGTCAACTTCCATTGAAGCAACACTTGGGTCGTTGCGTAAAGCTTTAGCCGCTTGTGGGCTTAATTCGGCTGCAATGGCACGATGCTTTGATAATTCACGCTTGATTTTAGCGCCTTTACTTTGGATTGCACTGCGAGCAGAAGCGGCATTAAATACTGATTGGCCAGTTTTGCTAACGGCATTATGAGAGTCATTTTTGAATGTAACGATGTAACGCACGCTGTCTGTAGCGGCTGTGGCTGATTTCAATTGGTTTGAATCTTGTGACGCAGCCATTGCTGCGGTTGATAACGCAAGGGTGCAGGCAACTGCTGCGCAAACTTTTGAAATTTTTAATGTTTTCATGAATCTCTCTCATTAGTTAGATGTTGGAGACTTACCGACTCTATTAATTGAGTTTGTAATAAGTACTATTTTCCGGGTTTAACTGAGAAGCTGACAAATATGGTTTTCGTCTGGTTTCTCACCTTCATTAACAAGCTTCTTGCTTGCCGATGAGCACACTTTATAACAATTAAATAACAATTGCTACAGTTAAAACATAAAAACCTAATGTTAATTGGTCGGTTTTATGCCAGTTTTGCTTTTACATGGCTGATTGATGAGTTGGGGTTTTCTCTATATTGATATATAACAGTAACTTATGAGGTTTAAGATGGTTTGGCATGGAACTAAAACTGAATGTTTAGTTATAAAAAATAAACATTAAAAACTTTTTGTTCCCTAGGTTGTTTGCCAAATGTTACAAAATCAATGCAGTTTGTATTAGAATCGATCATAAAAACCCTCTTAAAGGATCTCTGGGAACAACTAAAGTAAGCAGGAAAATACATATGTTAACATTTGGTAACAAGTGTTGAGCGGTTTGATTATTAATTAGTTCTCATCCCCAAACGTTCACTCTCGCGATGCGTCGAGTTAATTTATCATCGGGCTGAAATCATTAACTATTGATTAATAAGTCTTACGACGATGCTGCTGCATAGCGCCCGCCCTGCCATTTAGCCGATGGAAACTAGCGTTTCCGGACGGGCACTAATTAACAGGCAATAAAAAACCCGGCCAGAGCCGGGTTTTTAGGTTTTAATAGCACATGAGCTAGAGCGCCATATGATTAGAAATCTGGTGAGTCTATTTTCTAACCATATGGCGCTCTAGGAGCCTGTCCGAGAATGAGACTCGACTGAGGAAAATTCGGATTTGGCTATTTTCCGTGCTTTTTCCAATTAAATAGTAAAACTATTCGCCTGAAAAAACCGCGAAAACTATCTCAAACCGACTTTTCCTCAGCAGTGGCTCTATTATCGGATAATATCCTAGCTAAAGCAAAACGTATTAATTAGCTTTAACATTTAAAGTCAAACCAGTTACGTTAGAGTAGCCACGTACATCAATGTGCCAAGTGCCTTGACCTGGGTTGGCGAAAGTACACTGCTCTTCGTTACCTGTTTTATATGGACGACAGTCATATTTACGAGTTGTCGTTCCGCCGCCGTCACAACTGTTAGCAGTAATATAATCCCTGGCGGTGTTGGCTTTAAATAGGTATTTTTGAGGGGCAGGCGAAAAAAACCGCCAAAATATCTGGCGGCTTAAGGTCATCCAACAACTAACATAACAAGAACCAAAATAACAAACGTTGTTATTTCAACAAGATCAACTTTAAATTACTGAGGGGTTGAAGTCAAACTTTAATTTATTTAATTTAAGGTTTAATTAAAAACTACTCCAATCGGGGTAGGGGCTGACCGCGTGGATTTGCGTCCCGGGCCTGCGGTTAATGTCATCTTTAACCGCATCAACCGGTAAATACCATAGCATGGGCAACAAAGCTGGCAACATGGCACTTTTTGCTATCATCTTTTGGCATGTTGGCTTCTAACTTGGCGCGAAACAGCCAGATACAAAAGGTATTTGTATTTTCAGAGCGGTTTGATAATAGCCGTCGCGAAACCTTTTTGGGCAAACTTAAAGCACAGTATCCCTATCAAACACGAGTTGTTGATCGCTCAGGCGCATTAGAAGATGGCGGCGTATTCACGCAGATGTGTTTGGCAAATATGATTTATCCGATCACTTTGCCGTGGGGCTGAATTGGTTTTTTAGTGGGTGTTGATGGCTGCATGGCAGGGGGAAAGGTTGATGTACAATCACAATCCCCCGGTGATAGAATAAGCTCAGAAAATCCATCAATGGTTTAACTCATGCCCGCAAAGAAACACAATACAGTTGTTAATGATAACCCGCTATTCGTAAAGCGAGTAATGATCAAAGGATTATTTGGTAAAAAGGACGTTGACTGGACGTTGGGTGACGTTAATGTGCTGGTGGGTCAGAATGGATCGGGCAAGAGCACTATTTTGCGGGTAATTTATGATACTTTGCGTGCGGTAAATTCGCCAACCAATGACTTTGATCATTTGGCTGAGATAAGTATTTCTTTTACTAATGGTGAAGATATTAGTTGTGATGGTCGTGATATAAGCAGAAACCGTATAATGGCTATTATAGGAAGCCGCATCATGGAAGGTAATTTACCAACAGCTGATGAAAAGGAACTATCTGAACTCTTAGCTAGAGTTGAGTCTAAGAAAGCCTCAGTGCATGTACACTTTAGTGGCAGCATCATGACCGGAGAAGTAGGAGCAAAAGCAACTAAACTACTACAAACAATGTATGTCGAATATCTTTCTACCTTCGACATGATGCTACTGACCAAAAAAGAATACGACGAAATCAGCGGTGAGCTTTTTACTCAACTTGACCTGGAGTTAGAAAGAGAAATAAACCGCTTAACTCAATATCAGCTGGCTTTAAGTAATCAAACGCTGACACAAGCCAGCACTGTTGCCAGCGGTAATGATGTTGCAGCCATTCGAGCTAGCAACTTTAGTCGGGTAAATCAATTTGAACAGGCGTTAAACACGATGTTCAATCCCAACGATAAACGTTTTGTTATCAGTGAGAACGGTGTGGTAGAGGTGTATTACTATGATGACGCAATACCACTTACGGCGCTTTCTTCTGGTGAAAAACAACTCATTTTGATTTTGTTACGGGTCGTAAATACCAGCGACAAACCCACCATATTATTACTCGACGAACCCGAGATATCGTTACACCTTAGCTGGCAAGAAAGCCTGATTAAAACCATCAAGAGCATTAATGAGCAATGTCAGCTAATAATAGTGACTCATTCTCCGGCGTTGGTGATGAACGGCTGGATGGACAGCTATATCGATTTAAAAGACATTACTACTGA
>JBLHHD010000221.1:0-5562 GCA_047614605.1 Alteromonadaceae bacterium | reverse complement strand
TTTGCCCAGCGCCACTGCCGTAATAATTTGTTGCTCAAGGTTACCCTCGGCGGGATCTTTTATCCGTAGCTGAATGGTTTTAATTCCCAGCTTAAGCAGTTTCTCAACCCACTGGGCGCTGTCTACTACCGGGTAAACCCCCAGTTTTTGCTCGCCACACGAATTAAACCCACTGGTCAGCGAGCCATTTCGTTCAACGTTTAACTCAAGAGCCTCGGCTATTGGGGTGCCGTTGTCTACGACTTGTGGAAAATCTTTGAGGGTATGCGGCCAAGCCAAGTGAGCCACCGGACCAATCCCCTCGCCCACTCTAAAAGCGGCTTTAAGGCCCTGATTGATATAAGCTTTGGCGACAACAAAAGCATCTCTGATGGGATAACCCTGAGCCAACACCGTTGCTACTGCCGACGAAAAAGAACAACCAGTGCCATGAGAGTGCGGGGTTTTAATGGTTTTTGAGGCCAGCCAGTAATGCTGAGTCTTAATGCCAACAGCCGTTGCGCAATAATCGACACAGTAACCCGCCGGATAATCCCAGTGACCACCTTTGATGATCACTGAGCCCACGCCCATTGCCATGAGTTTGTTGGCGGCCTGTTTAACCGACTCTGCACCCAGTAAATAAATACCCGTCAGCTTTTGCACCTCTAAGGTATTAGGCGTCAATATATCAACCAGTGGAAACAGCTTCTCTTTAAGGGTTTCAATAATATCTTGTTCAGTAAGGCGCTGTCCGGTTGACGAAATTGCCACCGGATCGTAAATCACCAGCGGCTGATGTTGCCACTGGTCTTTAAACTGATGAATTTTTTCGGCTACCAGCTCAACCTGAGCCTGATTGACCAGCAAGCTAATTTTAATCACCCGGGCTGGCATGTCTTCGGCCAAACTGTCCAGCTGCGACAACAATACCGGGTTAGATACTGGATTGATTGCAATAACATCTTGAGAGTTTTGTGCGGTGTTAGCGGTGATCACGCTACAGGCATAACCGCCCAGACCTTGAATAGCCTGAATGTCTGCCTGGATACCCGCACCACCACCACAATCTGAACCGGCGATACTCCAGACAATTGGTTTACTCATTATTTATCTCCTGATGCCAAAACGGCATACCCAAAGTGGGCGTGCTCGGTTTGGCGGTTTGCCGTTGGGGCATCACACCGGCCAAATAAGCCGCTGCCCCCGCCTTAATACTATGATCAAATGCGCGAGCCATTAAAACCGGATCATCGGCCAATGCCACCGCACTATTGAGTAAAACGCCATCATAACCCATCTCCATTGCCAAACAAGCATCCGAAGGTCGGCCAATTCCCGCATCCACAATTAACGTAGCATCAGGCAGACGTGCTCTTATCGTTTGCAGATTATACGGATTCATCAGGCCTAATCCAGTCCCAATTGGCGATCCCCACGGCATAATGACCTCACAACCCAGGTCATAAAGCCGCTGGCAGATCACCAAGTCGTCGGTACAATAGGGTAACACCTTAAATCCGGCCTTAACCAGCAGTCCCGCTGCCTTAATCAATTCAATCGAGTCGGGCTGTAAATTATAATCATCACCAATCACTTCAAGTTTGATCCAGTCGGTGTTAAAAATCTCCCGACTCATTTGTGCCAGGGTAAAAGCGTCATCAGCACTGCGACAGCCCGCCGTATTGGGCAACAAATGACACCCTAGTTGCTCAATATACCGCCAAATTTGCTTGCCACTTTGCTGCTGAGGATTTTGCCTGCGTAACGACAAGGTGATCACCTGTGAGCCACTCGCCTGCACCGCGTCCTTCATCACCTGCGGCGACGGATATAAAGCACTGCCGATGAGCAAACGGCTAGCCAGTGGCGTACCATAGATATGCCATTGATTGTGGTTCACTTCACTCACTTTAACCTCCCTCTAGTGGTGCTAATATCTCAACTTTGTCATCACCATTAAGTGTGGTGATTGGGTAGTGTTGTTTAGACACAAACTGGCCGTTAAGCGCCACGGCAAATTGTCCGCTTGCACCAAATTGACTAATGGCTTGAGTCAGTGTTGACCCTTCATCCAACAATACCGGTTGATTGTTTATCTTTAGTTTCATTATTCGTTCCTATATAATGACTGAATCAACTGCTCAAACCCCATGCCTTCGCGAAAATGAGCCAGATAATGGTCATCTTGCTTTTCAGGGGCCTGTGGCAAGCGCTCAATCACCCCAAGCAAGTGCTCAAGTACCACCGGTGCCACCATAAAACCATGGCGATAAAGGCCGTTGACCTGGATCAACTGATTCGACACTCTGATCTGCGGATGATTGTTAGCAAAGGCCGGACGACAACAGCTGATTTGCTCAACAATCGACGCCTCGGCAAAACCCGGATGAACACTATAAGCTGCCGATAGCAATTCGAGTGCCGAGCGTACCGTCACTGGTGAGTCATCATCGCTTTCAATCTCAGTCGCCCCGACCACATAATAACTACCGGGTTTGGGCGCAATATATAACTGATAACGCGGATGCATCAGCCTCACAGGCCGGTTTAACTTGACCTGAGGTGCATACAACCTGAATAATTCGCCCCTGACACCACGCAAATCACTCATTTGCGCTCTGGCACCAGTCCCCCGACAATCAATAATTAAGTCGTATTCGTAGCTTTGACTATTGATTTCAAACGAACCGCCATTAACTGCGTCTATCGTCTGTCCACGCAACCATTTAACCTTTTGACGTTCTAGCTGTTTTTGTAATGACAGCAATAGCATACGGTTATCTATCTGACCTTCATCGGGTAAAAATAGGCTGGTGTCAAAGTGACCAAGCTCAGGCTCAAGTTGCACCAAAGCGGCCTTGTCTGCGGTTTGATAGGGATGGTTTTACCAGTTTAGGTCTAGATTACGCCTAAAGCGCTGCATATCACCCTTATTTTGCTGATGGGCGAGCACCACCAAACCTTGACGCTGAAAATAAACCGGCGCTTCAAGCTGACTTAACAACGACGGCCATTGCTGTAACGCCGCAAACCCCATCTCAACAATCCAGCAGTCACAACCCAGTGATTCACCCAGTGGTCTCAGTAATCCACCGGCGGCAAATGCCGCACTGCCACTGCCGCTTTTGCTGTCTTTATCGTACAAAGACACCGCAAAACCTTTATTGTCCAAGCAAAGTGCTGTTAAGCGGCCCATTAAACCCGCCCCCAGCACGGCTACTTTAGTCATTGATCACACCGCGGGGTGGTAAATCTCACCACCTTTTTGGACGAACTCACTGGCTTTATCGGCCATGCCCTGCTTTAGCTCGACATCACCAAGCACCGTTTTAATCGCGATAGCTTCAAGGTTATTGGCATATTCCCTGACTTCCTGAGAGATTTTCATCGAACAAAACTTAGGACCACACATTGAGCAAAAGTGAGCCACTTTACCCGACTCTTGAGGCAGAGTTTCATCATGATACTGACGAGCCCGCTCTGGATCTAAACCGAGGTTAAACTGATCGACCCAGCGAAACTCAAAACGCGCTTTAGATAAGGCATCATCACGAATTTGTGCCCCCGGATGGCCTTTAGCCAAATCGGCAGCATGAGCAGCGATTTTGTAGGTGATCAAACCCTCTTTAACATCTTCTTTATTGGGCAAGCCCAAATGCTCTTTAGGCGTGACATAACACAATATTGCACAGCCATACCAGCCAATCATGGCGGCACCAATACCAGAAGTAATATGATCATAACCCGGAGCAATATCGGTAGTCAGCGGACCTAGCGTATAAAAAGGCGCTTCATGACAGCATTCTAGCTGCTTATCCATATTTTCTTTGATTAGGTGCATTGGCACATGCCCCGGACCTTCAATAAATACCTGAACATCATGCTGCCAGGCGATTTTTGTCAGCTCCCCAAGGTTTCGAGTTCACAAAATTGCGCTTGATCATTAGCATCGGCAATCGACCCCGGGCGTAGTCCGTCACCCAATGAAAACGTCACATCATAAGCCTTCATTATTTGGCAAATGTCATCAAAATGAGTATATAAGAAGTTTTCTTGATGATGAGACAAACACCATTTAGCCATTATTGACCCACCGCGTGAGACAATACCGGTCAAGCGTTTGGCGGTCATTGGCACATAACGCAACAGCACCCCAGCATGAATAGTAAAGTAATCGACCCCCCTGCTCGGCCTGTTCAATCAGGGTATCTCTGAAAATCTCCCAGGTTAAGTTTTCAGCCACCCCGTTGACCTTCTCCAATGCCTGGTAAATTGGCACAGTGCCCACGGGTACCGGCGAGTTACGGATGATCCATTCGCGGGTTTCATGAATATAACGCCCGGTAGACAAATCCATAATCGTGTCGCCACCCCAGCGAGTGGACCACACCAGCTTTTCGACCTCCTCTTCAATCGATGAACCCACCGACGAGTTGCCAATATTGGCGTTAACCTTAACTAAAAAGTTACGCCCGATGATCATCGGCTCAGCTTCTGGGTGGTTGATATTTGATGGGATCACCGCTCGTCCGGCGGCTACTTCGTTGCGGACAAACGCTGGGGTGATCACTTTAGGCAAATTGGCACCAAAAGACTGGCCGGGGTGTTGCGGGGCCAATAACGCGGCATTTTTTGCTTCGCTGTTGTCGCTGCGTCCGATATTTTCACGAATGGCAATATACTCCATTTCAGGGGTGATGATCCCCTGTCTGGCGTAATGCAGCTGGGTAACATTCTTGCCTTTAAGGGCACGACGGGGTTTTGACAAGTCTTCAAAACGCAGGTGATCCAGCCCTTCGTCAGCCATTCGCTCCTGACTAAAGCGAGAAGTCAGCGAATCCAGTTGTTCGGTATCCTGACGGCTTGTGATCCATTGTGCTTTGAGTTTGGGCAGTCCCTGAAGAATATCGACGTCGACCTCTGGGTCAGTATAAACACCGGACGTATCATAGACTCTAACCGGATCATTAGGTTCAAGTACTGGATTGTCTGTGGTACCGCCCACCATTGAATCGCTTAAGGCCATTTCGCGCATCCCGACCCGTACGCCGGGTAACTCGCCATTAAGGTAAACCTTGGTCGAATGAGGATAAGTCTGCCCATTGAGGTCGGTAATATACTGTTGTGCCGCTGCTCTGCTGGCTCTTCTTGAGGTCATGTTTAGCTCCAAACGGTTAATGTAAATCAGAGCTTGTGGGAGGGATTGTGGACAGACATAAGTAATAAACGAGCACCAAATAACCCATCTGACCCTTAAGGCAAATAGGCTATTGGTGGCGATCTCGTCCTCTTGTTTCCTACGCAGGTATTAACCTGGTCAGGTTCCACGGATCCTGCTAATGCAGTCTCAGCCTGAACATTTATTCAGGCACTCCGACAAGTGGCGGGCAGATTATGCCGATTGGTTATATAAAACAAGGGGCTATTACTGATTGAACCACAATTCCCGACGTCTCTTTATCAAGTGAATGTCGGCTAGTTCAAGATAGCTTCAGCAATCGCATAAAATTGACTGAACGTTAGTTTACAGCAACATTTTTTATCTGTACCATACTTCCCCCCCCCCCAATAGAAACAATA
>JBLHHD010000220.1:0-5601 GCA_047614605.1 Alteromonadaceae bacterium | reverse complement strand
TGCCGTGAGCGCTGCAAAAACTGACATTGTCTTGCTGAATCTAATAGATTTTTAGGGTCAAAGAAACGCTTGATTTTTTCTGTTAATAGGGTAATGTTCATGGCGTTCGTGTCTCGTTTACTTGTTAAGTTTTGGCGAACGTATGAGATCATAAACGAGACACGAATGCACCTTTTTTTTCATTGATTTCTAAAAAACACCGGCGTTAAATTTAATCAAAAATGCTTATGATCCTACTTATGAGCTGAACTTAAGGCATTAACCAAAACCACAAAGGCTAAGTTGGTGGTGGTTAAAGGTCGAAGGCGGATAGGCAGAAACAGCGAGGGTTTTGTTTAAGTGGCTCATTAAGTCGCTGGATTGAAAGAAATATTGTAACTATTCAGCGTGTTGAAATTACCTCTTAGTTGAGTATTGTCAGTGCAATATTTAACTACTTATATATGAATTTAGAGAATCGCATTATTCGAATTTATTATTCATTTATAGCAGATCTTACGACTCGGTAATACAAACATGTTAAGAAAATATATACGCTGAATAGTTACGAAATATTTTACATCATACCGGTTTTGTTGGTCGAGTGAATCTGGATATGACGTTGGGCGAGTTACCGCTCAAAGATTGTATGCAGTTTTGGGGGGAGCGGCAGCAGCGTATACTCAAGTGACTTCAAAATACAGTTTCAGAGGCTCCCACTGAATCCTGCATTTTGAAGTCACTTGGGTATATCAGTCAAAGGTCACAGAGTATTCAATTGAGCGGGCACGAAAATTTTCAGAGTGCTTTTTGTCAGAGAAATAAAAATCCCCGGAGCAAGCTCTCTCGCTTAGGCTCGCCTTTTACTTCGTAAAGCGGGGTATTTTTATTTCCCCACAGAGCAAAAGCACTGACGTAGCAAGCGACGGGGAATTTACCCGTAGAGATTAAATTTCCGCCAACGTCTCCAGTCTTACCAAAGGAGCTTGAATGAACATAGAATGTACAACGCTTTGACGGGTAAGGTGGTCGATCACATTCCGCTGATCAGCAACTTTGGTGATGTTGGTGTTTCTGACAATAGTACTGGTATAAAGGCTGATAATCTTGACAAGATTTTCTCGTTTGGTTTTACCACCAAAACCAAGAGCCTTGGATTGCACTCAAGCGCGTTGGCCGCCAAACAAATTGGCGGACACCTGACAGCGGCTAGTGAAAATCAAGGCGCGGTTTTTACATTGGATATACCAATAGGACAAAGCAAATGAGCCATCGTATTTTGATCATCGACGATTTGCCAAGCATTCATGACGACTATCGCACCGTGCTTGAATCCAGAACATGCTGTACTGAGATGGATAATTCGCTGAATGCCTTTTTGGTCAATCCCAAAGCGCAGCAACAAAGCAAGGTTGCCATGGATGTCGAGATAGATTCGCTATCAGGACAACAAGGTTATGAAATGCTGTATCAGGCGCTTGACGAACAGCGGCCATACGAGTTGGCGTTTGTTGATATGCGAATGCCCCCGGGATGGAATAGAAACACTCCTGAGGTTTTGGTCTCGGGATCCCCAATTGCAGGTGGTTATTTGTTCGACCTATACTGACATTTCCTGGAGTGCTCTGATTGAGGAGGTGGGCAGTAACGATAACCTGCTGATTTTGAAAAAGCCGTTTGAAAGCATCGAAATACTGCAACTGACTTTGGCGTTGACCAAGAAATGGGCGCTTAATCGCGAAAACGTCACTAAAATGGAGTTGCTCGAACAGCGGGTCAAGCAGCGAACCCAAGCGTTGTCTGAGGCCACCGTTCAACAGCAACGCTCTAAAGACAGTGCACTGAGGACCGATCAGGCTAAAAGTGATTTTTTGTCTAATATGAGCCATGAAATTCGCACCCCGATGAATGCAATTCTTGGCTTCGCCGAGGTATTGGAGGCAAAGTTGGTTGACTCAGACCATAAGAACTACCTTAATTTGATTCAAACGAGTGGCAAGACCTTGCTGAGCATCATCAACGACATTTTAGACTTATCAAAAGTCGAAGCGGGCAAATTCGAATTATAGCCTGTGATTTTTAATCCGCACACCGTGTTTGAAGAAATAGCGGTGATTTTTACCCCTAAGTTAGTAAAAAAGGGACTGGACCTACTGCTTGATGATAATAGCATCTACAGGTACGTAATGAGGCCTTTCTACGAGATTATAACCTTAGAATCCATTAGGCAATCAATGGTTTAGAGGCAATTGACCTGGCTAAGCGGTGCTCACCAGATCTCTTTTTAATGGACATGAAAATGCCGCTACTCAATGGCGACGATGTGCCCCAAGGCCGACGAACAGACCCGCCATATCCCGGTGATTGCGCTAACTGCATCGGCAATGAAAGGTGACGAGGAGGATATCACGGAGATTGGCGACGGTTATCTGAGAAAGCCCATCAGCCTGATAAGTCTGATCGAAAAGCTGGCGAGATATCTTAAATTTAGCCAACGGTGAAGTAGGTGATTATTGATGGGCCTGTTTTTGGCTGGCGGTTAACGGTGGGCACAAAAAACGTGACCACCCTAAATCTGTTTTGCTGCCGGGGTATCGACTAACTGGCGTGCTTGGGCCCAAAATTGACTCGATATTTTACTGATGGCGCTGGACTCGGCATTGATAAGCAGCGCAAAACCAATACCCAACTCTGCCGAGTAGCCAATCTCTGCGCAAAACCCAGCGACCCATCCCGAATGATAAATAATCGGATGACCATTAAATTGGTATATACGCCAGCCGTAGCCATAGTGAGCATCGGTTAAATAAGGTTTCCAAAATCGTCGTCGCAAGTCCTTTTTAGTTTTAATCCTTGGCGTGGTTAACTCACTCAGTAGTGCGGGTGGCAGTATGTCGGGGTTATGGCCCATATTGGCGATTAACCATTTTGCCAGGTCGGTGATGCTGGCGTTGACACCGGCTGCGGGCTCAACTTTATAAAAATCGGATCTCACTTTAGTGGTACGCCAATTATATCGATAGGTATTATGCCCTTGTTTGTCCTTTTTGCCTGTTTTGGTGCGTTTTCTCAGCAAATGCGGTTTGGCGGTATTTTGGTTTTGCAAAAATACATCGATGCCCACCGAGGCATCTTTCATTTTTAGTGGCGAAAACACCCGGTCCTGCAACAAGGTGGCATAGCTTTTGGGCTGGCTGGCTTCTATGGCCGATTGTAAAAATGAAAAAGCGATGTTTTGGTAGCCATAACACAGGGCGGGCCTGCAAATGGGGTTAACGCGATCAAAACGACGAATAATCTTGTCCATACTCCAGTCTTCTTTAAGCAGGTTGTCATAAGCGTTGGGCATCAAACCGGTTGAATGGCTTAACAGGTGTTTAAGTTGAATTTTATCGGCAGCGCCACGTTTGGCTAATTTAAAATGAGGAATGTACTTGGTCACCGAATCTGACAGATTCAAGCGTTTCTCTTGAGCGAGCATGGTAGTGACGGTTGCGGCAAAGGTTTTAGACACTGACGCCAGGCGAAATACCGTATCGCTGTCAATTCTGCTGGACTTGGCTTTATCAACATGACCAAAGGATTCGAGGGCAATAATCCGATTGTCTTTAACCACCACATAGGCGGCACCGGGGATGCTGTACTGTTTTAGCTCGTGGGCAACATTGGCAGAAAACTGCTGATTGAAATTGATCGGTTTAGGTTTGCCAGCTGAAACGGGAATGACAAAAAGTAAAAATAACATGGCGCTAATGCGAAGAAACATCAATAAGGGTCTCGGTGTGAACAAGCGACCCATTTTAGCGATTTGGCGGGTAAATAAAAAGGTAGAATCACTGCAAGTCAGGTTTAAAGTCGTGCATATGATGGTTTGATGAACAAATGAGACTTATTTCAGCAAAAAGCCTCAGCGTCACTTTAAATCACCAGATAAGGTGGGGTCGTAAGCCAACCCCGGCCCTGTCATTATGAAGACACAAACGCCCTGTTGTTATTAAAATTGATACAGTCGAAATGCTCAATCAACGCCTGATATTCTTCATCTGTAATTGACTGATCAGGTATGAGATGTTTAAGGATGCCTTTGGCATAACCCCGCTCTTTTTCTGGTTAGAATAAGTTAAAGCGTAGTACTGTCTTGATAATTTGGCAATAGTAAAGAAAGGGAGTTAAGTTCAAAGGATGTAATGCCAGCTAAAAACCGTATAATAACGCCACTGTATCCCATCAAACACTCACTCTTATGACTGCAAGGCACAAACCACCAGCACCGATCATTGACAACCTGACCTTTATTGGCGAGCCGTTCAGACAAAGCCACTTTTGTGCATTGGTGTATACGCAGCCTTATTGTCAAAAACCCATTGCTAATGCCGATGCGGATCTAGAATATGCGCTGAAGTTTTTGTACAGCTACAATGGCAGCACCGCCACTTATAACAGTTATCGGCGTGAAATTGAGCGCTTGCTGCAATGGGCGTGGCGTATCGAAAACGTCTCGGTGATTGGGCTTAAGCGTGAACAGATTGAAGATTTTATCCGCTTTTGTGTTGATCCGCCCAAAGCCTGGCGTGGCACAAAAAACGTGGCACGATTCAAAACGCAATCTGGCGAGCGTGTAGCCAATGTTGATTGGCGGCCATTTGTGGTGTCGGTGTCTAAAGTGCAATATGACGATGGTCACAGCCCTGAGACCGATAAATACAATCCTTCGCAGGCCGCTATTAAGGGGATTTTTACCGCGTTATCGTCATTTTATCAATACCTCATTCAAGAGGGGCAGTCCGAGTCTAATCCGGTGGCTTTGATCAAACAAAAGAGTAAATTCATTCGTAAAGACCAGCTTAAACCTGTGGTTAGGCGTATCAGTAATTTGCAATGGGGTTATGTGCTTGAGGTGGCCGAAGCGATGGCCGAAAAGTCGCCCGCAGAGCATGAGCGCACATTATTTATCATGAATTGCCTGTTTGCGATGTATTTACGTATTTCGGAGCTGGTGGCCGATGAAAGAGCCATTCCGTTGATGGGTGATTTTAGAAAAGATACCGACAATAACTGGTGGTTTCATGTTACCGGCAAAGGCAATAAAAACCGCACCATTACGGTATGCAACGAAATGCTCGAATCGCTGATCAGGTACCGCGAATACCTGAACCTGAGCAGATACCCCAGTCTTAGCGAGCAAACACCACTGGTATCCAAAACTAAAGGCAACGGCGCAATCACCAGCACCCGTCATATCAGGCGAATTGTCCAATTATGCTTTGATAAAACCTACCAGCAAATGAAAGCCGATGGGCTAGAGGACGACGCGATTGAATTAAAAACCGCAACAGTCCACTGGTTAAGGCACACAGGCATTAGCGAGGATGTAAAAAATCGCCCCCGCGAGCATGTACGCGACGACGCAGGTCACGCCAGCATGGCAACCACCGACCGTTACATCGATTCAGATTTGCGAGAGCGTCATGCTTCAGGTAAGAAAAAGCGAATAAAAGACGTGTGATTTTAGGTTCTGTCGCATCTTGAAGTTTAAATCAGAAACGCCTTATTTCAGGCACGGTTAAGCGGCCAGCGAATAAAATTGCTCCCACAGTGTCATTTCTCCAGCATCTTTCATTT
>JBLHHD010000219.1:0-5607 GCA_047614605.1 Alteromonadaceae bacterium | reverse complement strand
TTTGGACCGTGGACCCACCTAAGTATAAAAATGTGCTTTTTTTATGCAATTTATACTTTGCATCCAGCCGTTTTTACAGTATGCTTGCATTCGAGTTACACAGAGCCGTATTAACGTTCGGTATAACTCGATGAAATAAGGATAAATTGTTTCACTCAAATTGCAGGAAGCTCAATTTTACAACACCATTTTATTACCGTTTTACAACCACGGTATCAAGTTCAGGATAGTCAGATATCACGAACCTGTTTTTGCCAGGCAAAACGAACTTTGATTGGGTTTTAATAATTGAATTTATTTTTGTATTAACCATAAATTGTTAATCTTTTTTATTAATCTAAGAGTATTCATTAATGAACAAAACAAATTTACTATCAATCGCGCTTTTGTCTACTTTGTCTTTAGGCGCTTTGTCTTTAGGCGCTCATTCTGCTGAACTAGCTAACAGTGACGCACAATCGGCCAAACTTCCCTTTGGCACTACCGTAAACCATATGTATGACCTTGGCAGCAAAAGCAAAGTTAACCGTGCCAGTTCAAAATTGACTCGTGATTTTGGCGAATTGTGTATCTCTACTAATACTGCAGAGTTACCAGTCGGCGCTTACACCAACTGGTGGATGGTATTTAACAACCCAGAGTTTTGTGAAAACCCACGTGGCTTCGGTGGTTCAAAATGTGGTGGCCCAGATGTTGCCAACCCTGACGTAGATGCTACAGTCATGTGGTCAGCTGCCGGTATCGTAAATGCTGACACTAAAGGTCACTTCAGCTCATGCCTTGCTGAAGGTGAGTTAAGCCATTACGTTTTAATGGGTACTGGTTCTGGTTTGACTGATTCTCAAAAAGCAGAAATTCAATTGGTAGTTCGTTATCACGGCCCTGTTGATGCGATGGACGCCACTTTATTAGGTGAGCAGTTAACGAGTTTCTCTGGTGGTTGTGCCAACGAAGCTGAAGGCATCGAAGGTCATGAATGTAACAACTTGCAAGTGACTATTCACAGCCCGGCTGCTAGTAAAAACCGTTAATTTGGATTAACATCAGCCCTGAGTTGATGTCCAATGCACCTAATATATAAAAAGGCAGTTAAGCGTTAAGCTAACTGCCTTTTTTGATCGCGCTGTAATAAAAAACCGCCCCCCACCCAGATTAATTAATCATGTCAGCTTTAACGCATGATGCGAAGCGGCAGCTGAAAAGACCACATCGGTAGAGCTGTTTAAAGCCGTCTCGGCAGAATCCTGAATAACCCCAATGATAAAACCAATCGCCACTACCTGCATTGCCACCTCATTACTGATGCCAAATAAACTGCAAGCCAGTGGAATAAGCAATAATGACCCACCCGCTACACCAGAAGCGCCACAGGCTGAAATCGATGCAATGATACTCAGCAAAATGGCCGTGCCAATATCGACCTGAATATTTAAAGTATTGGCCGCAGCCAGTGACAATACGGTAATGGTGATCGCCGCACCCGCCATATTAATCGTAGCCCCTAGTGGGATAGAGATTGAATAGGTATCTTCATGTAAGTCGAGTTTTTTGCATAACGCCATATTCACAGGAATATTGGCCGCCGAACTTCGAGTGAAAAAAGCAGTGATGCCCGATTCGCGCAAGCAAGTGAATACCAACGGATAAGGGTTTTTGCGAGTCACAACATAAACAATCAACGGATTAACCACCAACGCGATAATTAACATTGCACCGACCAACACCACCACCAGGTGAGAGAACTGCCCCAACGCAGCAAAGCCGGTAGTGGCGATAGTATTGGCAACCAAACCCAAGATACCCAAAGGAGCAAAGCGGATCACCACTTTAACAATACTCGAAATAGCCTCGGCAAAATCATGAACCATCACCTTAGTAGTCTCACTACCGCGCTTAAGGGCAAAACCCAATCCTAGTCCCCACACCAAAATACCAATGAAGTTACCAGTGGCAATCGCATTAACCGGATTATCAACCACTTTAAAAGCCAATGTGGTCAATACCTCGCCCAAGCCCTGTGGCGGGCTATTAGTCGCACCCGCCAAGTCCAGCGTCAACTGGGTGGGAAACATAAAACTCAGCACCACAGCCACTAGTGCAGCACTTAAGGTGCCAACCAGATAAAGGCCAACAATCGGTTTTAAATTAGCATCGCTGTCGGTTTTTTGATTGGCAATAGAGGACGCCACCAGCACAAAAACCAATATCGGCGCAACCGCTTTTAAAGCACCAACAAACAAAGCCCCCAGCATTGACAGCGATTTAGCTAACTCAGGTGCTGCTACGGCTAACGCAACACCTAAAATAATCGCAACGATGATTTGACTGACTAAACCGGTTGATTGTAATTTTTTGAACACAGAACTTGCGGGTGCTGTCATAACTGACCTTTACCTTTATACAGATAGGTTACTAAAAATAAGTGACGTGTTTTTAGCATTCAAAAGCGTCCTTTGTCCAGTAGTTCTTGGTTTGTTACAAATAACACCGCTTATCTGGGCCATTTGCGACAAACTTATTCTCCCCGTCCCAAAGACGATCCTATCAAGGCCGCTAAGGCCAGCGAAGTCCGTAGGGCACAAGACACCTCCAAAGATGAACATCGTAAACCAGGCGAAGTATTACCCGGCATGACCATCGTCGATTTATCCTCTGGTGGCGGTTACTACACCGACATACTGACCAGAGTCGTCGGTAAAGAAGCAGCCGTTCTTGGTTTTCCTGACAACCTCGGTATATAAGGGCTGTAGAGGCACTAAAAATAAATCCTTCCCGGAAACAAACTGAAATGTGAGGTATAGATCACAAACAAAAAGGCAATGGATCACACGTCACTGTTGAGTATCAGGATATACTAGATCGCCATATGGTTAGAAATCGCTCACCAGCGAGAACTAAAATTTTCGTAAACAAGGCAAATTCTTTTGGCTTTAATCATTCTAAAGCAAAAGGATTTAACTCCATACCCCTGGTTTTGGGGTCATTATTTATTGGTGTCCACCGCCGGTAATTACTCAGCCTCTAAGACAGATTAAGGAACAGATATGTTATTTAGCAGCCGCATTGCACTGCAACCAAAAAAAGAAGTATTGATTGAGCCTAAACCGCCGACAAAGATGTTCGCTAAGCTGTTTCATATCATGACGTCCGAGCGCTTATCCCCCAAAGAAAAGCATCAAACTTTTACCGCTATTTCGATGTTGCAAGAGCTTAATGTTGCCCTGCGTCAGGCCAATATCACCAACATTATCCGCCTGGTCAAAGACGGCAACGACTTTTATTACGATGCCGATGAGGTTGATAATGATTTAGGCGATGCCATGCGCGATTTTAATATGAGCACCGACACCTTCGAAGCCACTTTGTTTAATGACTTGTATCTGGTTTTAGAGCATCAAGTCGGTCAACTGCGTTATCTGGTTGAAATTGAAATCAAACGGGTGCATAACGTCAATGAAATGCCAATTAACATTCATGTTAACGGGGTAATAACGTCACTCAAAACTAAACGTGGTGAGTCCAACAAGCAGCTGACCAGCCGCTTAAATTGCCAGTTCATCAATAAACAGGATTATGAGGATTTTGTTACCCGCCATCACAGCGAATTTGACGCCTTTACCGCTCTCCTTGAACACACTTTTCGTTCAGTGATTCGCTGTGAAGCCTTAAAACGCGATGATAAGGTGCAGATATTACGTCCATCCAAAGCCGGTAAAAGCACCGTCACCGACACACAACGGGCACCGCTTATCTATCAGGGTTACCCGGGGTGGGATCGTTATGCTGGCTATACCTTTTTTTGGATGGGTACTATGACGATATTAAATGTTGGCGCATCAGATATGGATATTATTGATGACAGCGGACAAGTCCTCCAATCAATAGGCGAAGAACACCTTGATGCTGGTAACGAAGCCATTTTTGATACCCGTATTGACGTAGAAGAATTGAAACTCGATACGCTCTTTGCAACAGGTCCGGGCAGCAGCAACAACACTTCGTGGCTGGATTCTGGTGGCTCAGATGGTGGTTGCGGCTCAAGCGGCGGTGGAGGGGATTGCGATAGTTAAAGTATAAATGTGCTCAGCTGAGTGTTGAGCACAATCCTTTTTTCAACTTTTTTTCAGCCGCTTTTTCAGCGATTTAGCTCAGGCACGTTCTATTTCAGCCAGCCCTTTGGCAACCACAATCGGATCGATTTCAACACTGCTTTGTTCATCAGCCAACCAATCTAGTCCGACTAACACGCCGTCGTCATTTAAATTATTTACCCAATGTTCTAGATAATCGTCAACACTGATTGTAACGGCTTTATACTGATCCCATTCATCTTCGCAATAGGCCGTAGCAGCCGCTGCACTAGAAAAAAGTGGCATGGCATCGGTATTATCAAAGTCCAGAGAATCACATACTACCCAATCACCAGAAGTCGGGTCTTGTAACGCCCAAAGTTTTTGACTGACAGTGACTTTATCAATAAACGTCTGTAATTGAGCGTCTGAGTGGGTCATTTTATGTTCCATTTTCGAGTTAAGCTGAGAGGACGTTATTATAGGTGGATTAGTCTACAGTTACACGCGTTATTTATTTTCACTTCACTTTGATTTTGGATTACAATTGCGTGCCACCGGGGTTATCTGGCAAGAAGTATTTACAACAAAATAAAACAAGCACTCCATTAACTATCGAATCAACACAGGAATATCATGGATAAAAGCATCATCACCAATACGGTTGCCTTATTGGTTTTTATTATCGGTTATGTATTAGGCCAACCCATCGTCTTGTCTGTTGGTTTATTTGCCGTCTCAGGGGCAATGACCAACTGGTTGGCGGTGTATATGTTATTTGAAAAAGTACCTGGTTTATATGGCTCAGGTGTCATTCCCGCCCGTTTTGAAGAGTTCAAGCTGGCCATTCAAAGCCTGATGATGGAGCAATTTTTTAATGATGAGAACATTGACCACTTTATCCAAAACTCCACCTCATCGGTGGCCAAAATAAGCCTTGGTCCCTTGATTGATCACATTGATTTAACCCCCTCTTTTGAAGCTTTGGTAGAAGTCATTAAAGGTTCTACGTTTGGTCCGATGCTTGGCATGGTTGGTGGTGAGGCTGCATTGGTCCCGATGAAAGAACCTTTTATCGAAAAAATGAAAGTCACTATGACCAATATGGTGCAAAGTGAAAGTTTTGTTGAATCGTTACAACATGGCACCAGTGGTGATAAAAATCACAACGAAATCAAACACAATATCCAGGCTATTGTTGATAAACGTCTAGCCGAACTAACCCCACAATTGGTTAAAGAAATCATTCAGGAAATGATCAAAAAACACCTCGGCTGGTTAGTTGTTTGGGGCGGCGTATTTGGTGGTTTGATTGGTCTGATTGCTGCGTTTATTTAATCAAGTTAATTACTCGCATCAACATCCGTGTTGATGCGCTACTCATGTTTTTAAAATCGCTTTTATTTATGTTCTTTGCGCGGCTCTTGATTTTCTGTTATTGAGAAAACCACTGAGTTAATTTTCCAGCCATCATCGGTTTTAACCAACTGCCAAGCCTCTTCACCCCAGTTGTTTTTGTACAAATCAGAGAAAAAAG
>JBLHHD010000218.1:0-5620 GCA_047614605.1 Alteromonadaceae bacterium | reverse complement strand
TGCCGTTAATAAAAAACAGCGCGAAAACTATTTTTTCAATATGGCCGCCAGGCCTTTAAAACCGGGCATATTTATTTCACCGATAACTGCTGCAATTATATATCACAGTTTTAATTTGGCGATAACATAACATAACATAACATAACATAACATAACATAACATAACATAACACTCAATCAACAAACCGCAAAATCCAGCGAGCAACAAGCTCATGGTCAGTTGCTTGGCTATAAGACGTTATCGCTTTTTCACAAAGGGTTTCGCCAATTATTTCTCGACGTTTTTCAAGTAATCCCCGGGCGTAGTCTGGGTGAAACTCAGGGTGACCCTGAAAGCATAAAATGTGCTGGTCGATGCTGTAAGCCCCATAAGGGCAAAAGGTGTTACCTGCCAGTAAGGTGGCGTTGTCAGGGAGTTGTAATACTTGATCTTGATGGCTGACCAGTAGTTTGAACGCTGTTTTTTCGCCGCTTAACCAGGATGGTTGTGGGTTAACCAAGTCACTGGTGGTTACGCCAACGGCCCAGCCTTTAGCTGATTTTCCGGCTAACCCGCCTAATGCATGGGCGATGAGTTGATGACCAAAACAGATGCCGATGAGTTTCTTTTCTTCGCTTGCCAGTTCTTTGATGTATTCCTTTAATCGTACTATCCACGGGTCATTGTCATAACTGTTGGCCTTGCTGCCAGTGATGAGATAGGCGTCGCATTCGTCAATATTGCTTGGGTATTCGCCCTCGATGACGTTGTAATAGTTAAACTGCAATGTAGGGTCTTGTTTTGCTAAAAGTTCGCTGAACATCTGTCTGTATGTGCCAAACGTGCCGCGTAATTCTTCGGCGACAATATCCGTTTCTAATATACCAAAGGTAAGGGGCGACGCCTGAATCATGCTCTTTTTCCATTGACTGCATTGACGAATATCGCGGCGTAATCTTGCGCGTTTAGTGCAATAGGGTTGCCGCCTGCTGATGGATCTTGTACGGCTTTTTCGCCGATCAGGACGTGTTGTTTGTCACTGATGCCAATATCGTTGAGTGTGGCAGGAATACCGAGTTGTTGGCTAAAAGTGCCTAACCAGTGGATAAAACCGTCAAAACTGGGGCTGTTGAGGTGTAAATGATGGCTTATCTCGGCTATTTTGTCTTCAATGACCGCGCGATTACGCTCTAATACATAAGGCAATAAAATGGCGTTAAGTAAGCCATGATGAGCATCGAATAGGGCACCTAATGGATGAGCCAGAGCGTGTACGCCCCCGAGCCCTTTTTGAAAAGCGGTAGCCCCCATTGATGAGGCGATCATCATATGGCTGCGAGCGACCAAATCATTGCCATCGGCAACGGCTTTGGGCAACCACTGTTTGATGAGTCGCATACCTTCAAGAGCTATGCCCTCTGCCATCGGGTGGTAACCTGGCGCACAATACGCTTCGAGATTATGGACAAAGGCATCAAGGCCCGTGGCTGCGGTAATATGTGCTGGAAGTCCTGCGGTTAACGCCGGATCAGCAAGTACTACTTTGGGCAGCATGGTGGGGTGAAAGATGATTTTTTTGAGCTGTTGCTGCTCATTAACAATCACTGAGGCTCGGCCTACTTCGGAGCCGGTGCCTGATGTGGTTGGGATGGCGATGACCGGGGCGATGTTTTGTTCGTTAACGCGTTGCCAGTTATCGCCTACATCTTCAAAGTCCCATAAGGGGCGTTGCTGGCCGACCATTAAGGCAATGGCTTTGCCTGCATCAAGACCACTTCCACCGCCCATGGCGATGATGCCGTCATGATTGCCGTTGCGATAATACGCTACACCTGCGTCGATGTTATCACCGGTAGGGTTAGGTTTGATTTGGGCGAAAATGTCACTTTTTAAACCGGCATCACTTAATAAAGATAAAACGTTGCTGGTTATGGGCAGTGCGCCAAGCCCTTGGTCGGTAACCAGCAGCGGCTTTTTAATCGCCATTTGAGCGCAAATGTCAGCAAGTTCGTTGATTCTACCCGCACCAAAGCGAATATTGGTGGGGTAATTCCAGTTGCCACTGAGTTGGTCGAGTTGGGTTAAATCGGGCATAGTCAATTTACCTCGTAAAACTGTGCTAGTTGAGTCAGCTTATTTGGCATGACTCAGGTTAAAGGATTTGGGCCGGGTAAGTTGATCATAACCCAACGCTGACAGGGAGCAACCCCGACCGGAGTCTTTTACCCCTACCCAGGGCAATGCCGGATCAAGGTAGTCGCAGCGGTTCATAAAAACGGTGCCGGTTTGGAGTTGATCACCAATGGTTTTGGCGGCATTCTCATCACGGGTCCAAATCGATGCGGTCAGGCCAAACGGGCTATCATTCATCAATTCGATGGCTTGTGCATCATCTTCAACAGGCATTATGCCAAGCACCGGGCCAAAGCTTTCTTCGCTCATGACGGCCATTTCATGGCTGACATCGGTTAATACCTGAGGGGCCAGATAGGGGATGTCGAGCTGATGTTTGTCAAACAGGGCGGGTGTTATGTGGGCTTGTGCGCCCATGGCAATGGCCTGATTGATTTGATCGCGTACATGCTGAGCGGCTTTGGTGCTAACCAGCGGCCCGAGGGTTGTGGTTTTGTTCAGTGGGCTACCGAGTTTGTAGCGTTTAACGGCTTTTACTACGCCCTCAACAAAGGGATGAAAAACACTATGGTGAACATAAACCCGTTCAATCCCGCAGCACGACTGGCCTGAGTTAAAAAAGGCCCCATCGACGATTTGTTCAATAGCGTGGCTAAAATTAGCATCTTCTCTGACATAAGCCGGATCTTTTCCACCAAGCTCCAATGCGACCCCTTTAAATTGACCCGCAGCGGCAGCTTCGATGGCGGCACCACCACTGACGGAGCCGGTGAACGAGACAAAATTAATGGCTTTGTTACGGACCAATTCGCTGGTTTGCTGGTGGTCGAGGTGCAAATAACTAAAGACGCCAACAGGCAAACCTACTGCTTCGAAGGCGGCAAAAAAACGTTCGGCACACAATAAGGTTTGGGCAGAGTGTTTTAAGATGACACTGTTACCAGCCATCAGCGCTGGAATAATGGAGTTGACGGCTGTTAGGTAAGGATAATTCCAGGGGGCGATGGTAAAGACCACACCAAGTGGTTCACGACGAATAAAACGCGTGACACCGATCTTATCGCCTACTTTTACGTCGCTTAGTTGGGCTTGGGCGATGTCTATCATATAGCGGCCACGCTCTACCAGCCCGGCTATTTCGCCTTCAGCGTAGGCTATTGGGCGGCCCATTTGCCAGCTTAATTCTAGGGCCAGTTCTGCTTTATTAAGCAACATAAAGTCGATGGCATCACGACAATAGCTGGCACGTTGGTTGATTGACAGTTGTCGCCAGCTTTTTTGTGCCGTTACAGCCTGAATGACAGTTTGTGTTATTTCGCTGTTGATGGCCCTTTCCCTGGTAGCAAAGACACTGTTGTCGACAGGTGAAATAATTTCAATGGTGGTTTTAGTCATTTATATGATCTCAAAATAACGTTCCAGCTCCCATTGGGAGATGTGTTTACGAAACTCCCGCTCTTCCCATTCTCTGGAGGCGGCATAGTGGTTAACAAATTCCTCGCCAAAATAACTTTTGGCCATGGCCGATTGTTTAAGGCGTTGGGTCGAATCCCATAAGGTGCTGTCGAGCTTAAGATGGGCGGGAAATTGTTGCTCGTAAGCATTGCCTGTGACCATGTTTTGTATGGCTGAGGGGTTTTCAATACCCCACAAACCTGACGCTATTACAGCGGCAAGAATAATGTACGGATTAGCATCGGCGGCGGCAATGCGGTATTCGAGTCGCTGGGATTTTTCATCGCCGGGAATAATGCGAATGGCACAGGTGCGATTGTCTACACCAACGCTGGATTCGGTCGGTGCCCAAAAGCCAGGGATCAAACGTCGATACGAGTTGATGGTTGGTGCTATCATGGCCAATAATTCAGGCATTAATTTTTGCTGTCCAGCGATAAAGTGTGTCATTAATTCGCTCATGTTATGGTCTTTGTCACCATCAAAAAACAGCGATTTACCTTGCTTGTCTTGAAGTGATACGTGGATATGACCACTTTGACCGGGATGCTGTGAAGACCAGCGGGCCATAAACGTTGCCATTCGGCCTTCGCGTTGCAAGGCGACTTTACTGAAGGTTTTAAACAGTGCGGCGCGGTCGGCAGATTCTAATGCTTCACTGTAGGTAATGGCGGCTTCAAGTACGCCGGGGCCGGTTTCTTCGTGTAAACCTTCAAGGCCCATGTCCATGGTTTCGCACAGTTCAAGTAAATTGAGATAGGTTTCGGATGCTACGCTGTTGCGGATCACCGAATAACCAAAGCCACCTGGGGCCATTGGCATCATATTTTGGTATTGTTTGTCGCGCACCGACTGAGGGGATTCGTTAAAAACAAAAAATTCGTATTCGAAACCGCTGAAGACTTGAATGCCCATATCATCGGCTTTTTTAAGCACCCGGCGCAACAGTGCTCTGGGGCAGATTTTTTCGGCTTCATTCGCCATTTCACTGAGAAAAAACAGCCCGTTTTCTTCAAAGGGCAGGTCACGGCAACTCTGGGGAATAATGTTGACTGTGACATCCGGGTAACCGGTATGCCAGCCGGTAAATTTTGTATTGTCATACAGTTGGTCATTGACGTCCCAGCCCATGACGACATCACAAAAACCAAAACCATTATCCAGTGCAGATAAAAATTTGGCCTGGGACATATACTTGCCCCGCATGACACCATCGGTATCAAATACACCCACTTTAATAAACTTGGGGTTACGCTCGTTAATCAGTTGTTTGGCATCAATGATGTTTTTTACATTTCTCGGTTGCATGGCTACGCCTTTTTTGTTTTTTTAAGCGTAGCAGGGTTGGCGGCAGCTTGCTCGAAAAACCGCGCTGAGGTTGAAGAATCTTCAAAGGTGGTCAATAGTAAAAGCGCCCCTGATGGTCTAAACACCAACGGATCAAACCTGAGGGGATTGAATATTTCAAAAGCAACAGGAGATTGTTGGTATTATTTTGTAATGACACTTGATAAGTACGCTAATTGGCGTACGCCTTACAAGGCGAGTTCGAGGGGATTTAAAGCAGTTAAACGTACCGTGATCAGCTGTTTAAGAGCGGGTGATATATATCACCAGGTTCGCCATGATATTGATATCAAAAACCTGCTGTCCATAGGTGCCGTCTCACCCGAAAATGTGGCATTAATTATCAGCCGCGCCAGGGGCGATAGCTATTCATTCAGCTCTCACCACTTAGATAAAAGCATTGACGTACATATCGTCAAAACAACCTATGCTGGCTTTAAGTGGTATATAAAATGGTCTTTTCTGGAGCCTGGCTGCATGTTTATTAGTGTGCACCATCAGTGTCCATTACCAACAAGGACTAATGAAAATATTATTAAACAGACGCGATGAGACTATTAAGGACAATATGCCATGCCAATGCCAATGCCAATGCCAATGCTAAGGAGGTTGGCGATGAAAATACTAAGGACACCCAGCGATCAAACGAGTAAAGGGGATCATTTGATGAAAATCTTAACTGTAGGTGATACTCAAAAAGCGGCT
>JBLHHD010000217.1:0-5635 GCA_047614605.1 Alteromonadaceae bacterium | reverse complement strand
AACAAAGAGTGAAAGAAGCCTGTGCAATCGCCGCCTACAGGACTCAGACGGCGATACCCGTCATTGGCACGTTAATCAGTGACGATGCGCCTCAGTTTAAATTATTGACTGAAACGTTGGGATCATGCTGGGTGCATGATGGTCGACATTACAAAAAACTGAATCCCATTCTCACTGATAACACGCTTATACTGGACGGCTTTCTCACTCAATATTGGGCGTTTTACCGCCAATTAAAAGACGACCAAGCGTCACCAAATACCACCGATAAAAAGACGCGCTATGAGGCATTTGATACCTTATTTTCAACTGAGACAGCATTCGAACAATTGAATGAGCGTATTGCCAAAACATTGGCGAAACGCTCTGAACGGCTTGTCAGTCTTGAGCAACCGGCATTACCTTTACATAATAATACCTCTGAGTTGGCAGCGCGAGTACAGGCCAGCGCAAGGGATGTGAGTTTGCATACAAAATCAGCAGCAGGAACGAAAATCAAAGACAGTTTGATGACCATCAGTCAAACCGCCAAAAAGTGGGGGTGAACACGGACGAATATATTCGAGATAGAGTCAGTGGTGAGTTCAAGCTTCCTTCACTTGCTGAGCTTATCCAACAAAAAAGCCAAGCGGATAAAGCGGCTGGATTTTGCCTTTCATAGCGAATTAACAACGGGTTCTACCCTTTAAAAACCTCCTTCGGTATCAATTATACAGTGTTGTATTAAGTGCTACGCTGCATGTTTCCCGGTGATTTAGAGAAGATACTAAAATAGCTTAGTGAGTTAATGTAATTGGTATTAGTGCGTAAAGCGTGGGCGATTTGTAGGGTGTCGCATTACGCACCAAAATCAACGATCTTTTAGGCGGCTGTAGCTTTGTTTTACGGTTGCCCTTGCTAAAAGCCCCAGCTCAGTGTATCAAGGTGGATATTGGTAATTAATAACAAAATCAAGGCACTGGTGACTTATGCAACAGGCATTGCAACAACCGCGTTTAACCATCAAACCACTTCTCATCACTTTGGCCATTTTTATTGCTCTGACGTTTTTTATCGGCTATCAACTTAAAACGATTGAACCTGTACCAGCAGACGCGCCAGATCATGTGTTTTCAGGCGAACGGGCTTTTAATGCGCTTGAAAAGCTGGTTAAAGAGCAATTGCCTCATCCCGTAGACAGTGCAGCAAACCGGGTGATTGAAGAACGGATTGTCGGTTTGTTAAATGACATGGGTTATCAGAGCGAAATACAACAGGCGTTTAGCTGCATTGATAACAACCGGGGCAGCGCTCGGTGTGCGACGGTCAGAAATATCATTGTTCATATTGAAGGCTCAAAACCCGGTAATGGCATTTTGCTTTCGGCCCATTATGACTCGGTAGGTGCTGGTCCCGGCGGCAGCGATGCTGGAGCGGCTATTGGTACTTTACTCGAAACCGCGCGGTTATTAATGCTTGAAGGCCAACCCATCAATTCGATTGTATTGCTGTTTAACGAAGGCGAAGAGCCTGGGTTACTCGGAGCCAGAGCCTTTATGGACCACCCATTGGCTAAAGACCTCAAGCTGGCTTTAAATGTTGAAGCCCGGGGCAGCGGCGGTAAGAGTGTGCTGTTTGAAACGGGTGAAAACAGCGGTTGGCTGATCAAGCATTACGCCGCGACCTCTCCCGCGCCTTTTAGCAGCTCACTGTTTTATGAAGTGTATAATTACCTCCCTAACAGCACCGATATGACGGTGTATAAAGACCACGGTTTACAGGGGCTTAACTTTGCCCATGCCGAGCGCTTGGCCCATTACCATACGCCTATGGACAACTTGGCTAATCTTGATCGGGGCTCTTTGCAGCACCATGGTGATAATGTCTGGGGCGTTTTAAAGCAAATTAAAGACGCTGATTTAACTCAGGTCGAGTCGGGCAATCTGGTGTATACCGATATATTAGGGTTGTTTATCGTTCAGTGGGATGAGTCTGCCAGTGTGTGGATAACGCTACTGCTAATGATTTTGTTGGGGTTGGCAATTAAGCGGTTAGTTAAACGCCAACAGCTTGATACCAAACAGGTATTTAAAGGTGTGCTGGGCGCTTTTGTGTTGCTGATCAGCGCCGCTATTGGCGCTTTTATCGTGCTGATGCTGGCGCAAGTCATAAGTGGCAGTCAAACGCCGTGGCACAGTAATAATCTGCCAATGCAAATTGCCTTGTGGGCTATGGTATTGTTGTTTGTTTTACCGGTTGCCCGCTGGTTCGCTAAAAAAGCCTCGTCAGTGGATATGAGCGTGGCGGTGGTCATTTTTTGGCTGCTGTTGAGTATGGCCAGTAGTATCTGGATGGCGGGGATCAGCTTTTTGTTTATCATACCCTCGGCAGGCGGCGTTATCGGGCTGTTGGTTATGGTCGGTTTAAATCGTTCAAGCCCAACGGTGCTGATAGGCATTGCGACAGTTGGGGCGCTTATTTTTCTGCCCGTGGTTTATGGGCTTGAAGTGATGGTCAGCTACCATATGGCCGTGGCGATGGGTATTGTCCTGGGGCTTGTTGCTGTAGCTTTGTTGCCGCTGATGAGCCTCAATGAAAATGCACTTAGTGACTGGAAAAAAACGGCTTACGCCAGTATGGCTGTGATGGTTGCCGGATTAACATGGACTTGCCTGCAACCCACCTATACACAATGGATGCCACAAGGGTTAAATATCAGTTATGTGCAGAGCAACGTCCAGGGCGAGCAAGGTAAAAGTTACATCATCGCGGGTCATGCAGGAAATCACCAACCCGAATCATTACGCCAGGTACTGCCGGCAAAAACCGAGCTTAAACACGTTTTTCCCTGGTCAAAATGGCGTTACCAGCGAGTTGAAGTACCATCCCTTGAGCTAAAATCAGCCACCGTTGAGGTGTTAAGCACTGAGCCAAATGGTAATGGTCGCTCGGTCACCATCGTGGTATCTGCTGCGCAACAAAATATCTCATACTTACAAGTATTTATCCCTTACAACAGCAGTTTAACCACCATTAAAACAGGCGCGCAAACATTAAATTATGAGGATGAGAAACGTGGCGATAAAGGCTATTACAATTATCGTTGTATTGGTTTGTCGTGTGCTTCAATGCAGCTGACACTTAACTTTTCAACCACCACCCCGAGCAAGCTTCTCTTTGCCACCAGGCTACCCGGTTTGCCAGCACATTATCAGTCTTTGGCTGATAGCACAGGTGATAAGACGGTGCCAATTCAAACTGGTAATGGTTCACTGGTTTATCACGAGGTTGAGATTTGATAACCATCTAAGCCCACTTCAAAGGCCAAACCTTAGCTAAATGACCAAGGCTTTAGGTAACGATTGAGCTTTAGAGGATAAATGACGATTAAAGTGAATGGTAAAGTAGCCACTCATCGTTAAATTTATCTTTCTATCGGGATTAATATTATGCCAAAAGTCGTGCGGTTTTATGAAGCGGGTGCTGCTGAGCAGTTAAAAATTGAAGAAGCACCTTTACAGGAACCTCAAGCGGGTGAAGTACGTTTGAAGGTTGAAGCCATCGGCCTAAACCGGGCCGAAATTATGTTTCGCGAAAACCAGTATCTCGAATCACCGGTGTTTCCTGCCAAAATAGGTTACGAAGCCAGCGGCGTTATTGATGCCATTGGCGAGGGCGTTAAAAACGTGGCTGTGGGTGATCGTATCAGTACTATTCCTTGTTTTTCTATGGGGACTCATGGTGTTTACGGCGAAAGTGCCGTAGTACCAGCTCACGCAGTGGCTAAATATCCGACTAAGTTGACACCTCAGGAAGGCACTTCAATTTGGATGCAGTATTTAACCGCTTATGGCGCATTAATTGAATATAGCGACATTTCGGCTCAAGATATTGTACTTATCACCGCAGCTAGCAGCAGTGTTGGTGTTGCTGCCATTCAGACAGCTAAATCAGTTGGTGCTAAAGTTATCGCGGTTACCCGCACTAACGAGAAAAAAGCATTCTTGCTTGAAACCGGTGCTGACTTGGTTATTGCAACAGATGCTCAGGATTTGGTTGAGCAAGTTGAGTTATTCACTGATGGGGCTGGTGCGAGTGTTATTTTTGATCCTATCGGCGGACCTATCGTTAATCAACTTGGCGAAGCGGCTGCAATTGGCGCGACTATTTATGAATATGGTGCGCTGTCATCTGAGCCTACGCCATTCCCGCTGTTTGCTGCATTGGGCAAAGCGTTAAATGTGCGTGGTTACACTTTGTTTGAGATAACTCAGGATCAGCAAAAACGAGATCGTGGTGTTGCTTTTATCTATGAAGGATTAGAAAGTGGCAAGCTGACGCCAGTTATCGATAAAGTGTTTGAGTTTGACAACATTGTTGATGCGCACAAGTACATGGAGTCAGGTGTACAAAAAGGCAAGATTGTTATTAACGCTTAAAATCGGCTAAAAGCAGCACTTCGGCGGTGAAGTGCTGCGTTTACGCTTTATCCCCTCAGGTATTATTAGGCTTAAAGGCCAGCGTTTGCTGGCCTTTTTTTATCATATCAATTAGCCACAAAATCATCGTAAATTACGTCAATGTTTTTTCTGGGTCGAGATGTCGAAGCACCCCACATTCGCGAAGATAACGATGTCATCACTTTTGATCCAAATAAAAATCTTTGCGGTTAAAAGTCCAAACTTGTATGACAGTTTGGGCATACTTGTCGCTAACAGCGGTTATTTGTTTAAATTGAGATAGACATTGAGCTTTAAAAGAGAATTGTAAATTCCCCAGTCGATAATATGGTTCGGGCGTTGAGGTCAACGCTTAAATTATTTGATTATTAACCATTAGTTGTAGGAGTTTACCGTGAGCGTGGCAATATCAGGAAAGAAATCCATCGATTGGATGAGTAGCAAAGGTTATAACTATACCGACCAACGAGCTATCCCGGTATCTACCGGTGAGTTTAAAACTGGCGGTCGTTACGGTGTTGAAATCCCTGTAATTAACACACCTAAAGTCGTTGAAAATACGATTAAGGCAATCCATGCACATGATGTGCAAATCAGTCGTTTCAACGAAACTCATGGTTCATTCATGCTTACAGACCGTGAGCTAGAAGAAATGCTGACCATGTGTCGTGAAAGTGGTTACGGTATGGTTATCGGTTTGGGACCACGTCCTGAGTATGATATTAAAGGGTCTTTCTATCGCAGCGAATTCGGTCTTGAAATGGGCCGCAGAAACAACAACCTTGACGCTGTTCGGGTTTGTGTTGAAGAAGCTATCCGTTTGGCTGAGCTGGGTTGTCGTGGTATTACAGTCTATGACGAAGGTGTTTTGATGCTGCTTAAAGAAATGCGTGATGACGGTTCTTTACCTCAAGACATGGCATTTAAAACGTCTACTCATATGATGGCCGCTAACCCGTGGATCGCCAAAATGTTCTACGATAACGGCGCAGACAGTGTCACAACGGCCCATGATTTATGTCTGTCAGCTATCAGTGAAGCTCGTCGTGTTGCTCCTGATTTGTGTTTGGACGTACCTACCGATGTTTACAAAACCAAAGGCGGTTTCATCCGTTTCTACGAGCTGGCTGAACTTATCCAGGCCGCTTCTCCAGTTATGCTTAAAATGGGTGCCAGTGCGCAAGGCCATCCTTATG
>JBLHHD010000216.1:0-5813 GCA_047614605.1 Alteromonadaceae bacterium | reverse complement strand
GGCTGATCAGGAACCGCTTGGGCAGAAGTTGCTAAGGTTAATGCACCAATAGCCAATAAACCTGATAAAGTCGCGCCGATAATTTTTTTCTGTTCGCTCATGATTAATTCCTTAAATTACTTAGATGAATTTTGTGTTTGAATACTAATGATAAGAGAGTTGTTATAACATAAAACTTTCAAGGTGCAAGAAATATAAAATCAATCATTGATAGCGGTCAGTCATACTATTACTCTATTATCCTCGCTTGAGAATAACCGTTCACAAAAGGATAGACAATGTCAGCTATTGGAGAACAATCAGCCACGACAACGGATCACAGCCAGTTTGCTTTATTAAAAAGTCGCCGCTTTTTGCCCTTTTTTTTGACTCAGGCTTTAGGGGCGCTTAACGATAATGTGTTTAAAAATGCCTTAATGTTGATCATGTTATTTGCCGCTGCCGATGCCCTGCCCTGGGATATGAATTTGGTAATGAACCTGGCCGCCGGACTTTTTATCCTGCCCTTTTTTATCTTTTCAGCCTCTGCCGGTGACTTGGCCGATAACATTGAAAAATCCCGCCTCATTCGTTACACCAAGCTGGCCGAAATTGTCATTATGATCCTCGCCACCATCGCATTTTTCTTTGATCAATACCTAATGTTACTGGGCATATTGTTTTTAATGGGCACTCAGTCAGCATTTTTTGGTCCGGTAAAATATGCCATTTTACCCCAGTTAATCGCCCCTAAAGATTTGATTGGTGGTAATGCACTGGTTGAAATGGGCACCTTTTTAGCCATTTTGGTTGGCACCATCACCGGGGGTATTTTGGCGGGTTGGGATAACGCTTGGATTGGCGTCTCGGCCTGCGTTATCCCGCTGGCTTGCATCGGTTATCTGGTTTCACGCCAAATCCCCGCCGTTGAACTCACCGCTCAAGCCCCAATCAAACCCTGGAAATTTCGCCCTGTAGGGCAAACGATCAAAGCAATTAAAATCAGCCGTCAAGAGCGCAGCATTTTTTTGTCTATTATGGCGATAAGCTGGTTTTGGTTTTTGGGTGCCAGTTATTTAACCCAGTTTCCCAGTTTTGCTAAAACCTATCTCGGTGGCGATAACACCGTAGTCACCGCCCTGCTCGTTGCCTTTAGTATAGGTGTCGCCGTGGGTTCATTATTGTGCGAACGCCTGTCTGGCAAGCAAATTGAGTTGGGCATCGTGCCCATCGGTTCGATTGGTTTAACCATTTTTGGCATGGACTTATTTTTTGCTTCACCCGAAGTGGTCCCACACACCTTATTAGCCATCGGCCAATTTCTCGACCAGCCTTATGCTTGGCGGGTATTGTTTGATTTAGGTTTAATCGGCGTATTCGGCGGCTTTTTTATCGTGCCACTTTACGCCTTACTGCAAAGTCGAGCTAAAGAAAACGAGCGGGCGAAAGTTATCGCTGCCAATAACATTTTTAATGCCTTGTTTATGGTGGCCAGCGCCATTACAGGGATAGTATTTCTAAGTGTAATGGAAGTGACTATTCCTCAATACTTTTTCATTATCTCATTGATGAATGTTATCGTAGCAATGTACGTATACGCTCAACTACCCGAGTTTGTGCTGCGATTTTTCATCTGGATTTTGGGCCATACCCTGTACCGTGTCAGTCATAAAGGGCTTGATAACATTCCACAAACCGGTGCTGCGGTATTGGTGTGTAATCACATTAGCTTTGTCGACTCGATGCTTATTGGTGGTGCGGTGCATCGTCCATTGCGGTTTGTTATGGACCGTAAAATTTACAACAGTTTTGGTTTAAAGTGGTTTTTTAAAACCGCTCAAACCATTCCTATTTGCCCCAAACACGAAGATGAAAAGGTCTTTGAAGAGGCATTTGCCAGCATCAAACAAGTTTTGGCCGATGGTGAGTTATTATGCATCTTCCCAGAGGGTAAGGTTACCCGCGATGGCAATATCAACACCTTCAAACCTGGTATCAACCGGATCATCGAAGAGTCACCAGTGCCGGTTATTCCAATGGCACTACAAGGCTTATGGGGTTCGTTTTTTAGTCATCACGGCGATAAAGTGTTTAAACGCACAGCCAAACGCTTTTGGTCAAAAATAACTATTATTGTCGATAACCCCATCCCGCCTGAGCAGGTTAGCGCTGAGAGTTTAGAGCGTAAAGTACGGCAAATCCGGGGAGAGTTTGAGTGAAGTTTGACGTGATTATTTAAGGCCCTGATCACATCACCTAATTTAGAGTAGCAGTGTTGTCCATGACAGGAGTGGCCGTCACGAATTGTGCCGAAGCTTTCGTACGCCTCGGCGTTACATTCTATGAAATGGCGACGCCATTTAGCGGCAACACCTTTTTAAAACTCGAAGTCTCTAACGCCAAAGGCCAAGAGTCAATTAAAACGATGTTAAAACACATGCAAACCGCACTAGAAAATGAAGCAAAATTAAGAAGTGCAGTAACCGATAGCGAGCTAATGCCCCCGGTGACATTACAAGCAAACATAGGCAAAATCATTCAAATAATCCACGGTCACGGTATTCCAATTATCAAGGTATTAAGCAGTAGCTAACTTTGCCCCTGCTCCTCCAACCAAACCAACGCCCCTTGTGGCGTATTAAAATGTAACCTGACCAAAAATTTCGCCATCTGTTTTTCAGTCTCACCTTTGACATATTGTTTGGCCGTGGCCTTGAGAAACAGCTGATAAAAGGCTTGGTTATTCAAATCATAAACCGCTCGTTGTACTAATCCGCTTTCACCACTTTCATTACTTTCACCATCGGGGGATCGCGTACGAACTTCAAGCAAGCCAAACGAATTGAGCGTTGCACCATTTTCGCCATCCCCTACTACAGTAACGGTAAAAGGGCTGTTGGTTTTAAGTGTATCAAGACTGAACTGGCTAGCCGAACTAAAGAAGAAAGCCGGAGACCTGAACATCGCTTTAACAATCATTAAATCCTCAGCCGAATAGACCTCGTCGGTGTTGTCCAGCGCACGAATGAGCATTTCGGTAGTGACTTTGTAAGCATCGGTTTTTACTGGGTTAGGCCGGGCATTCGTATAAGCTTTTAAGCGATTGCGTTTAAACTCATCACTGCGGCCCATAGTGACATCCAGTACCCGCTGCATAAATTGCGCGGCGGCCCATTGGTCGGTGATCCACTCGTTATTCACCACATAACGATAATTTAATCGCCCATTAACGTCCGGCACAATCACCAAAGAAGCCGAAGTATAAATACTGCGACTGACAAAGCGTAATTCGCCACCAGGGGCAATTTGGCTAATATCATCCAAATCATCGGTGAAAGTGACATCTTTGGTGTGCAGCTCTACCTCAAGTCCGGCAATGGATTCATGATGTTCAAGCGTGGTTTCAAAGCCGAGGCTTTTGGCTGTAGACAATGGCCAAAATACGCTGTTATCCGCGTTAAGTTGGTCAGCGATAAATTCGATTTTATTGACTTGTTTAGTCGCCAGTGAAATAGACGGTAAGCCCAGTGCTGCCGCTGTCACAACAAGTAATGCCAAAAAGCCAATCACTGGCAGCGAAGTGCCGGTTTTCACCGGGTTTTCATTAAGCAGTCTTTTGGTGCGCTCCACTATGGTGGCGTTGTGTCCTAACAAATGTACCGCCATATCATGCAATAAGCTGAGCTTAGCCAGTTTCGCAGCACTCACCAGGCTGTTGACCATTGCCACCGGGTCTTTGGTTTGCCACACAGCAATGGCATCGGCCAAAAACTCCGCCCTGGATTGAAAACTCAACTGAGTCAGTTTGTTCAGTGGTTGAAAGAAAAACACAATCGCCATTAAATGCCAAAAAAACAACCATAACGAATCCATTCTCCCCACATGGGCCAATTCATGGGCAATAATGGCTGTCAGTTGCTCTTCATCCACCTTTAACCATATACCTGCGGGTAGACAAATTTCAGCCGAACCAATCGCCATAGGTGAAGTGATTTGCGCCGATTGGGTCAGGGTTAAGCGCCGTTTTATCGCCATTTGAGTTTGTAATCGTTGGCATAATGCCACCGTCGCCTCGTCATTTAACGGCTCACGCGGTCCCATTGATTTAACAAATGCCCGCCATAAATAGATAAAACGTAAAGCAAAAAAGCTGCTGCCCACCAGCCAAAACAGTAATAACCCACGCAGTCCGTCAATACTGGCTGCTTGTTTCATCAGGCTATTTAAATCATTGGCACGAGCGGGTAATACGGCTACATCAGGAATAATTAGTGGTAAGTTGGCTGCGACTGGGCTAACCACAGGAGACTGTTGGGATTGAGGTTGGGATGAAGAGTAGGAATAAAAGTGCTTTGCCGGTTCAATATCAAACACCAAGGTTTTAATGAATAACCCATTAGAGTTTTGCACAAACTGCATAGAAGCGGTAAGAATGCCCGCGACAAGGCCCACTTTAAGCAAAACATCTTTACTGCTTTGCGATAATGGACGAGCAAAATGAGTCAATAATAAAATTGATCCGAGGATCACTGTACTGTGCAATAAATACGATATTGCCCAGGAACCCAGCCCGGTGAGCCAGTAATCGGGTATCAGCCAATCGTTAAACACAATAAAAATCCGGGTAGTTAAGACTTTTGTTGACGCTGCTTTTGCTCAAGCAAAGCTTTAACTTGCTCCAGCTCTTGCTCAGAGACATCATCGTCAAGTAAAAAAGACACCAGATTGGACTTTCTGTCACCAAAAAAGTTTTTAAGCAGCTGACTTAATGATGAAGCCTGTACTTGCTGCTGTTCTACCAGTGGAAAATAAACATTCATACCATTAATTTTTTTTGAACAAACAAAATCTTGCTTTTCGAGCCGAGTCAACATGGTTGCTACCGTGGTACGTGCATATTGATTGTCTGTCAGTGCAGCGATAACCTCAGCGACTGAACCTTGCTGAATTTCCCACAAAGCAGTCATAATGGTCAACTGCACTTCACTTAATGTTTTCGATGGATTTGTCATTATTTGACCTCCCAATTGACGTAATTAAAGAGTCTAACAGAACAGTGACTATTGTCTACAGTTGTAGTTTTACTTTGTCTCCCTCAAAGTCTCAAATACACCGAGTATTGGACAAAATACATCACCCGTTGGCGTTAATGATGTGGTTAATGGCAAAGAAAACAGCGGTATTCGCCCACCAAATTAGCGGTAAACTCCGGGGCTTTGGGGATCTCTAATTCTTGCAAATTGACCACAAAGCCGCCAGTGATCCCAGCGCTGGTATCACTGGTGATCTCGGTATTCTGAAAACCCGCCCCACCACTTAAGGTGAAGTTTTCACTGATCAGGCCAGTAAATTCCATTTCGATACCCGATGCCTTGGCATCTTCAATATTAATGGTTTGCTCAAAGTGGGGTGACAAGTCACCGAGTGTTAAGAAGCGAAAAGATTCAAGCTGTAGGTCACTCCAATCAAGGCGATAAATAGAGGCATTAAAACGCAATCGTTTGTCCATAAAGTCACCTTTAAAACCCATTTCATAATTCCACAGGGGTGCTTCATCAAAAGGCACTGAGAATGGCACATCACCTTCACTGGTATTTTTACCCAAGCGGGTTTCCCGGCCTTGTCACCTTTTGAAATAGTGGCATACAAATTAACCCCATTGTCTAGAGCGCCATATGGTTAGAAATCGTTCACCAGCGAGAACTAAAATTTTCGTAAACAAGGCAAATTCTTTTGGCTTTAGTCATTCTAAAGCAAAAGGATTTAACGCCGTTTACGGACATTTTAGACTCGTCCTTGGCAATGTCTAAAATCGTTGACACTACCACAAAACC
>JBLHHD010000215.1:0-5821 GCA_047614605.1 Alteromonadaceae bacterium | reverse complement strand
CAGTTGAACTAGCTAAAGGCGCAGCGCACGATCAAGCATTGGTTAACATCCAAACCCCACGTGGCGCAGCGGTTGAAGAAGATGAAGAAGCCGCAGCTGAATAAGTAAAAGTAATAAACGGTAATGACTTTTTGATGGTGAGAACTCAAAATTGACACACTTAAAGTTAGCTTTGATACAACTTATAAAGGTGTCCATATGAGCACTTCAATTACCTTACTGGTGGGCCTGGCAAATCCAGGCCCCGAATACGCCAATACCCGCCATAATGCCGGGGCACAATTTATTGAATCAATTGCTTCATTTCATAATACTGTTTTAAAACCCGACCTTAAATACCATGGCCTCACGGGTAAAGTGATCATCCATGGCCGGGAATACCGCTTACTTATCCCCACCACTTATATGAATTTAAGTGGCAAATCCGTTAGCGCACTGGCTCATTTTTTTAAAATACCAGCTGAAGCTATTTTCGTCGCTCATGATGAGCTTGACTTGCCCCCGGGCATTGTAAAAATCAAGCAAGGTGGCGGGCACGGTGGACATAACGGGTTAAAAGACATTATTAACAAATTAGCCAATAACAAAAACTTTTACCGCTTGCGCATTGGCATCGGTCATCCGGGCAGTAAAGAAAAAGTCACTGGCTGGGTGCTGGGTAAAGCGCCTAAAAGTGAACAATTATTAATTGATGAGGCTATTGATGAGGCCACCCGCTGCTTCGACATTCTAGCCAAAGACGGGCTGGTTAAAGCACAACAGCGATTGCATTCATTCAAACCCTGACATCATCCAAACCGGCTAACGGTTTGGCAAAGCACGATACCGGTTTTTCAACTTTCGTATTATTTCTATTGAACAAGTAAAAGGTAATTCTCATGGGATTCAAATGTGGCATCGTTGGGCTTCCCAACGTCGGTAAATCTACCCTGTTTAACGCATTAACCAAAGCAGGTATTGATGCGGCAAACTTTCCATTCTGTACTATCGAACCCAACACTGGCGTAGTACCTGTGCCAGATTTACGTATGGACAAGCTAGCCGCGATTGTTAACCCTCAACGGGTCTTACCCACCACGATGGAGTTTGTTGATATTGCCGGTCTGGTAAAAGGCGCTTCTAAAGGTGAGGGGCTAGGTAATAAGTTTTTAGCTAATATCCGCGAAACCGAAGCTATCGGCCATGTGGTACGTTGCTTTGAAGACGAAAACATCGTCCATGTCGCTGGCAAAATCGATCCTGTTGATGATATTGAGGTGATCAATACCGAACTTATCCTGTCTGATATGGATACTGCTGATAAAGCCATGTTTAAATGCGCTAAAAAAGCGAAAGGCGGTGACAAAGACGCTAAAGCCGAAATGGCTGCTCTTGAAAAAATCGCTGCTCACCTTGATGGCGGTCAAACTTTACGTTCGCTCGAACTGAATAAAGATGAGAAGGCCGCTACCAGCTACCTTAACTTCTTAACCATCAAACCTACCATGTACATTGCTAATGTCAGCGAAGACGGTTTTGAAAACAATCCCTTCCTTGATAAAGTGCAGGCCATTGCTGATGCCGAAAATGCCGTAGTGGTTGCCGTATGCGCCGCTATCGAATCAGAAATATCTGAACTCGAAGAAGAAGACAAAGCCGAGTTCCTCCAGGAGATGGGTGTCACAGAGCCTGGATTAGATCGGGTGATCCGTGCAGGTTACGACTTACTGCACTTGCAAACCTACTTTACCGCCGGGGTTAAAGAAGTACGAGCCTGGACTATTCCGGTCAATGCCACCGCCCCACAGGCTGCTGGTAAGATTCATACTGACTTTGAAAAAGGCTTTATTCGTGCTGAGGTGATAGCTTATGATGACTTTGTTAACAACAACGGCGAAAGTGGTGCCAAAGATGCCGGTAAATGGCGTCTTGAAGGCAAAGACTATGTCGTCAAAGACGGCGACGTAGTGCACTTTAGATTTAATGTTTAAATCAATTAAGCCCCGCTAAAGGGGCTTAATTTAGTAATCTTGGCTTTATCGTACAGCAGCGGATTATTTTTCAGACAAACGCAATAA
Organism: Alteromonadaceae bacterium; assembly: GCA_047614605.1. Lineage (GTDB taxonomy): Bacteria > Pseudomonadota > Gammaproteobacteria > Enterobacterales > Alteromonadaceae > JABSOG01. The sequence goes on along the minus strand of JBLHHD010000215.1, from coordinate 3,764 downwards.
AAATGACATTTTTACGTAAAAAGGTGTTGACGACTAAACTGCTTATAAGCATAATACGCGCCACTTGGTTAACACAGCTAAACAAAGGCTAAGTAGCTCAGCTGGTTAGAGCACATCACTCATAATGATGGGGTCGCAGGTTCGAGTCCCGCCTTAGCCACCATCTTTAAAACGGTGGTCATGATGTTTATGTGTGTTAATTAATGTCAGATTTGCGAGAGTGGCGGAATTGGTAGACGCGCTGGATTTAGGTTCCAGTATCTCAGGATGTGAGAGTTCAAGTCTCTCTTCTCGCACCATTTATTGCTAGTTTACTTAGTAATAAATTATTAGACAATTGGGATATCGCCAAGCGGTAAGGCAACGGGTTTTGATCTCGTCATCCCCAGGTTCGAATCCTGGTATCCCAGCCATTTTTATAACGTTGGCTAAGTAGCTCAGCTGGTTAGAGCACATCACTCATAATGATGGGGTCGCAGGTTCGAGTCCCGCCTTAGCCACCATTTATTTGGTAAACAGACGAAAAACCGCTTGAAAAAGCTAAGTAGTCAGATAGAATACGTTAACTCTCGTAGTTAGCACAAAATGTTAGAAAATTGTTATCAATGCGAGAGTGGCGGAATTGGTAGACGCGCTGGATTTAGGTTCCAGTATCTCAGGATGTGAGAGTTCAAGTCTCTCTTCTCGCACCATTAACACGTACAATTGGGATATCGCCAAGCGGTAAGGCAACGGGTTTTGATCTCGTCATCCCCAGGTTCGAATCCTGGTATCCCAGCCATATTAGGCCTGTTAGCATTTTTTGTTAACGGGCTTTTTCGCGCTTATAGCGATCAATCATCACAAAAAAAACCCGAAATTGACAGTCCATCACATTTATTGACTTGGTCATTATTCACACAAACATAGTTTGCATGATTGCTTACACTTTAAATGTTGTTAATGTACCTACTCCTAAATTGACCCTTAGAGCCTCTGTTGTGTAGTATGTGCGGCGAGGTCTACTACCTTAATATTACAAGCCGAAAATCGGCAATGAAAAAGCCGTAACAATAATAGTAAAATTAGCTCTACAAAGGGCTAAATCATAAATAAACTTTTATTAGTAAATCAGGGAACACATATGTATAACTATTCAAAACTGGCGAAGTCAATTCGCTTAGCAGTTGTGTTTGGTGCCGCATCAACAGCGATGATCGCTCCTAACACCGCATTCGCGGCCGATAAATAAAAAGCGGTCGAAAAAATCGCCGTTACCGGCTCTCGTATCAAACGCACCGATATCGAATCATCAGTACCAATCACAACCATTACACGGGACGATTTCGCAGAAATTGGTGCCTTGAACGTTGCTGATATATTAAACGCCTCGCCTGTATCTATCACCGGTTTAGGTCAATCAAATAACACTTTTGCCGGTTCTACTGTTGGTTTACAAACCACTCAGTTACGTGGTTTGGGTTCTTCACGTACTTTGGTATTGGTTAACGGACGTCGTTTCGTTTCTGGTATGTCTCCTTCTGTTGGTTACGCAGTGGATTTGAATGCCATCCCTACCGCAATGATTGAACGTATTGATATCCTAAAAAGCGCCTCTTCAGCCATTTATGGTTCTGATGCGGTTGCCGGTGTAATCAATATTATCACTCGTAAAGAATTTGAAGGTCTGGAAGTTACAGCCCAAACGGGTACCTCATCAGAAAATGACCGTGACAAATTCAGCATCAGCTTAACCACTGGTGGTAGCTGGAACACTGGTAGCGCCACTTTCTCAATGGGTTTTGATGACGATAAAGGGTTAAACTCTTCTGATCGTGATTTCTCTCGTTATGACCAAGTGGTTGTTTTAGATGACGCTGGCCAGGAAGAAATTGGCTTCTTGTTCTCTTCTTTCCCACCAGGTGGCCGTGTAGGCGGTGGTACAAATGCAGCTGGGGGATCTATAGGAACACACAATGGCAACGGTACTGCATTTGATGGTACCAGCAGCCCAACGAGTGGTGACCGCTTCAACCGTGCGGCCTTCCGCCAGTTGAGTACATCACTTGAACGTAAATACATGGCATTTAGCATTAACCAGGAAATTAACGATAACGTTGCCTACTTTGCTGAGGTTAACTACAACAGCTCAGACACTAAAGGTTCAACTATCGAACCGACTCCATTTGATATTGTTTCTGCTGTTTGGTTAGCAGATCGTGGTAGCTCAAGTGGTATGGACATTAACTCACCACTTATTCCTGAATTGCTACGTGACAACCTCATTGCAGATGGTGTAACTAACCTGAATCAAACAAACTTTGTTCGTCGTATGGCTGAATTCGGTCCTCGTGCAACTGACGTACAACGTAACACTATCCGTATTGCTCAAGGTTTTGACTGGAATATTGATGATAACTGGGCATTAAATACGTATATGACCTGGGGACGTACTTCACAAAACCAGAATAACGACGGTCAAATTAACATTGAACGAGCGGCTCTGGCATTAGATGTTGAAACGGGTCCTGATGGCGAATTACGTTGCGTCTCTGAAGATGCCCGTTTCCAGGGTTGTGTACCAATGGATTTATTCCATGTTGGTGGCGTGTCTCAAGATGCCGTTAGTTATGTTAAAATCCCAGCTAAACGACGTACTGGTGTTGAACAGTATATGGTTTCAGCCTCAATGAGTGGTGAATTACCACTCGAATTGGCTGGTGGTAATATCGCAACTGCATTCGGTGTTGAGCATCGTTTAGAGAAAGGTTTTGATAACCCGGGTGAATCAGCTCAAGTAGGCGCAACCAGTGGTAATGCCACAGCCCCTACCGATGGCAGCTTTACTTCTGATGATGTATTCGTTGAATTTACGTTCCCTGTTTTGGATAACTTCGCCATTAATGCGGCTGTTTGTTATTCGGATCACGAAATTGTTGATGGTCAAACAACCTGGAACTTAGGTGTTGAATATTCACCAATCGAAAGCCTGAAACTTCGTGCATCTGCTGCAACCGCTATCCGTACTCCAAACATTGCTGATTTGTTTGGCGGACGTGGTGAAACGTTTGCGACTGTTACCGATCCATGTAATGGTATAAACGTAGAAGGTAGCGCTCTAATCGACCCGAATATCCTAGCCAACTGTATGAGTATTCCTTCAGTTGCTTCTCGTGTTGAACAAACAGGTGAGTTTGCATTAACACAGACTGAGATCCAGGGCACTGGTGGTACAGTTGGTGGTAACCCGGACGTTAAAGAAGAAACAGCTGATACTTTCAGTGTTGGTTTTGTATGGCAAGCAATGGAAAACCTGGCGTTTACTGTTGATTACTATGACATCACAGTTGAAGATGCTATTTCAACTACATCTCGTTCAACGGTATTGACTCGTTGTTTCAACCAGCCTACCAGTACATTTACTGCAAGCTGTAACGGTGCTTTGCTACGTGATGCTGATGGTGTTTTAACCGATGTAAACTCAGGTACCAGTAACGAAAATGAAATCGAAACCTCTGGTATTGATTTTGAAGTTAACTACCGCATGGACTTGGGACCGGGTGTATTTACTGCCGGTATGTTATGGACTCACACCTACGAGTATGTTGAAACTGAAATTCTTGATCCAACACAAATTGTTGATTTCAGGGGCGAAGTATTAAACCCTAAAGATCGTGCTAACTTGAACTTAGGGAGTTGGAAAGAAATAATTAACCAGCACCTGGCGCATTAATCGTTAAAAACCATCGTTCCAGTTTTGGCAATCTATCCACAAACTGGTTATA
>JBLHHD010000214.1:0-5831 GCA_047614605.1 Alteromonadaceae bacterium | reverse complement strand
CAGCCCAAACCAGCGGAGCAACAAGCGGCTGCAAAAGTGAACAAGCCACTGATGATGAAAAAAATCACATTACCTGAGCCTCCAGCACTCACTAGTACAAGACAAGCCGCAAAAATAGCCACAAGAGTCGCTACAAAAATAGCCGTTGAAATAGCGGCCAGCCCAACACCTGATGCTGCGTCAATAGAGCCACAAATAACCCAAGCCATCGTCAAAGTCGTTAAACCAAAAGCCGAAATTGACGCGGTTAGCCAGCCCACCAAACGCTCGATAAAAAGACGTATTATCGATGTATCAAAGCCGCATAATACGAGTGCTGACAGTGAACAACTACTGACCCAGGTTGAAGCAGGGCAGGGGCCTGGGATTGAAATCGCCTGGCCCGAGTCCTTTGCTAAAAGAAAGCAGCTGTTTAATACTCTGGTTAATTGCCTGGGTGTTCAACTAGGCATACTGGTCGGTGACGAAGTGCATCCCATTAGACAAGATGCTAATACCTATAGTCGATTGGTAAGAGTCGTCAGCGGTATGATGTTGCCAGTTGAGCGGCAGCTATATGAGTCCTCACGTTATAAAGGCATTGAAGTTCGTCTCTTCCCTAGGTCGCTCGATGCTCGCTTGCTAGCTGGTCTGAGGCAATTATCGCCTAGCCCAATCCAATCGCTTCATACGGTACATGGATTATATGTTCTACAGGGGAAAAATTTGTTGGTTGAGCAACTGGTGATGGACGGTCAGGTGGTTAATGGTCAGATATTGTTGGCGGATAGGTGTGGGAGGTGAGAGACGGTTTTTAGACGTTTAACGTTGTTTACGACATAAATCCTGGAACTAAAATACAATTTTGCACCGCCAAAATCCCACCACACAAAAAATCCCCTGAGCCTTACATAAACCCCATTAAGACAGTCATAGGCTAAATGAGGGTGTGATGCGCAGTTTGTCCGGTTTATTACGATTGATAATAGGTTGCTTACTAGGTTTGGTATTAGCATTGGGGATTATGATGCCTGAAGTTATGGCGGCCCAGCGACCCAATTTATTGATCATGGGTGAAGATGCCGACCAAGATAGCATCCCCAGTGACAGCCGGGTGTTCAAGCGGGTATTAAATGCGCTTGCCAACCAACTCCATGACAGTGGTTACGATGTTTTTGATGAAACCGCCATTACTCAAGCTATACAGCCTTTAGGACAACGGCGCAGAAGTGACGCGGATATTATTGATATTGCCCGTATGATCCAGCATCCACCGATTGATGTGGTGGTATTGTTTTCTATTTATGGCAATGCTCAACCCCAGGGCAGTATCAGTCAGGTACGTATGCGTATTGAAGGGCGTTTGCTTAATGCCCAAACCGGTCAGCGATTGGGTAATTTTGAAGTTAAAACCCCGGACCGTTATAACCGCTTACCCCATTGCGAGCGTGAATGTTTGCTCGAAACCATTGGTGATCACTCCAGTACACTGGCTTATCACTTAGGTGAAGTGCTGGGCAAAAAGCTTGATTGGCTGATTAACGACAGTGGTGGCAAGTTACCTGCGGCGTTCACCCTTGTGTTTGACAACTTCTCACCGGATGACGTGATGGCCATTGAAGCGTTTCTGGTGGTCTTTTCTGGCTATCAAAATCATCGACCCATATTCAATTCTATGACCCGGGCTGAGGTGTGGTATCAAACAACCATCAGCCCGGCCAAACTCAGTCGCAACCTGCACAAAATGCTCAATCATCTTGAACTGTCCGGTGTCGTTCAATTTTGGGGTAATACTTACACGCTGCAAAAAATAACACTGCTTAATAAGGGGTAAATTTTTGATGAGAAAACCCATTAAACTACTTATCACAATTGGCTTGTTTATAAACGCTATCAACGTCTTTGCGCAAACCGATCGGCAAACCGATCGGCAAACCGATCGGCAAACCGATCGGCAAACCGATCAGCAATCATGGAAGATAGTTGTGGTGCCAAACCCTGCGGCGATGATTAAACCTGAGCATCAGCAAGCTTACCAAAGAGTGAAGGGCATCTTATCATCAGCCTTACAAAGCAGCGGTTTTAATGTCTTTAGTCACAGTCAGTTAGGGTTGCCTGATTGCACCACTAGCTATTGTCAGCCAACCACCGAATATCAGTTGTTACAACAGGCAACAAAAGCGGCTACAGTGCATCGTAGTGAGGTTAACTTATTGTTTATCTATGATGTGGTGGTTAGTCAAAAACAGGGTGGCTGGCACATCAGAATACCGGCTTATACACTGGAATTAGCCACTGGTAAGCAAGGTGACCATTGGCCCGGTGCTCAACGAGGGTTCGCAGCGTCTGCGGTTCGTCATTGTCAGGGCAGTTGTTGGTCAAACTGGCTGGCTCAGGGAGCGGGTAGCATTGCCAGAGATGCCGCTCACGGAGTAACCCTACAACTTAAACAAAGAAAACGGCTGATAACCTATCAACTGACATTAGAGGGCTTTATTGAGCCTGAAATAAGCTTGATTGAAAGCAAGTTGTCAGCCGATCCGTTTGAAACACAAAGCGAACTGTCGTTGACCGGTCAATGGAGTACTCGTTCGCAATTGCTGCACGAGCTGTTAAATCGAGATTATCGAATGACGACAACCGCTGCACACAGCGTATTATTTGGTGATTTACAACGCTTACTGAAAAATACACATGTGCCTGTTACAGTTAAGTGGGATAGTGAGCAGAGCCTATTTACCATTAGCCGGGTGGGAATGCCTTACCTGATTGATTACCTGCTGGCATTGTTGTTATTAATGGGCTTGCTTTATGGCTTATCGGCTGGAGGGCTTTATCTGCTAAACCACCATCAGCTTGGACAATTGGCAAGAACTGGTCAACCCGAAACGGCGATCTACTATTATCAGAGCATGAAAACCCTTGGTTTGCCGACAAAACAACAATGGTCGGCCCGGTTAGCTCAATGGCAAAGGGCATTAAAGGCCATCACTCAAGGGTGTAATACGGCTCAAAAGCTGGTGACAAATGGCCAATACGCTATTGCTTCTGCCCAGCTTCAGGCAGTGGTTAATCAATATGGTCACAGCGTAATGGCTACAGATTTGCTGAACAAGCTGGCAGATTGGCAAAAGAGCTTAACCTTGATTCATCGGGCAGAACAATTATTGCCGGGTGATCCGGCAAGTGCGGCAAAACATCTTCACAGTGCCAGACATTACGTTCAAAGCGGTAACCGCTCCAAAGCCCTTAATCCGCGGTTAACTGATAAGATCAGCACATTACAAAATACTGCTGATAAGGCTTTAAGTGAGCTGGACACGCTCAAAATAATCAACCAAATCAAACAAATGGCTGCAGCGGGTAAACCCTATCAGGCATTAATGGCTATTTACGCCAGACAACGGGCTGGCGATGGCAGTGACAATAGCAGTGAATTGATAGCTCAGCTGAACAGCCTGTGGCAAGGGATCACCATTGTGATGGACAAGCTTGAGCACAGTGCGGTTGGGCTTGGAGCGTTGCACAATATCCACTTTTATAACACTAATCATCTGGCGATAGGGCGTAGCAGCGATCGTCAGTTATCAACCCTGATACTGGGTTATAAGCGCTTATCCAGAGGCAGCAAACAAAACCTGCTGAGTCGTCGTGGTAATGATTTTTTTATCAGCGACACGGGTAGTAGCAACGGTAGCTGGCTTAATGGACAATTGTTGCCAGAGCACACACCAGTGCCATTAACCAATGATTCGGTAGTGGCTATGGGAGGGCAGCGTAGCCCCGAACAAATTGGTTTATGTCAGCTGCATATTCAGCTGCCCGTGAAGTCACCGGGGGCCGTTATTATCAAACTCCAAAGGGGGCTGACTGTGTTGCTGGATAAGAGTATGTTAGCGACCTGTTGGCCGACAATAAACGCCGATCAACACAAAGTGACCATATTACCTGGTGACGCTCTGGTGATGGGCCTTAATAATAAAGGTGGTATTGATTTTGCCTGTAGTGATGGGATACAACCGGCGGCGGTATTGTGTTTTAAGGCCGGGTTACAAATCAAACCACTGGCCAATCACTGCCTTCAAATTGATGGTGTTGAGATTGTTACGCAGGTACCTGTGGCATGTGGGGCTGAGGTTAAACTGGATGGTAAAACCATGAGCTTTGGCAGATGATCCCTAACTGGCATTAAATTTGCTGCGTTAATCGCACACAAGGAAAAAGTACTAAAGGTTATTCACTTTATTGGCGATGGATGGTCAACATTTTTCCGCTGGCGGGCCACTTTTACCGTAATGGCTTTTTTAATCAAAGCTACAGGCGTTTGGGCAGCGGAGTTTAGAGTCACCAATGTTTGGTGATCGCCAGGAGTATGACGATGAAAAAATCAGGTCACGAGTACAGCCATACAGGCGCTTATGCAGGAAGTCAGCGAAACAGCCAAAAGCTTCTGCTTAGTGCTGCCATCGTTTTGATCCTTGGTGGTTGCTCATCTGGGCTACCCGAAGATCAACGTTCGGGATCTGTTCGTCGTGCGGACAATAAATTTCAGCCGTTAGTGGCAAGCCCGCAACGGATGAGCGATGAGCAATTCGGTGATGTTAATCAGCAGAAAAATATCAATCATTACGTTCGGGGGATTATGCACCAGCTGGTGGGTAACTTGCAGTACGTAAACAACCAAACCCCGATTGGGGTATCGAGTTTTGTTTTTTTGGATTCGAACCTAAAACAAACCTCATTGCTTGGTTATCAGGTTGCCGAAAGTTTTGTCCATGAAATTCACCAGGTGGGTATTCCGGTCATTGATTTTAAAACCATGGATTTTATCCGGGTGACGGCACAAGGTGATTTTATCTTCAGCCGGGACTTTTTAGAGTTACAATCGGCGGTACCCATTCAGTATATACTCACCGGCACTTTGGTGAAATACCGGGGCGGATATTTGGTTAATGCCCGGATCATAGGACTGGGATCAAAAGCGGTTGTTTCATCCGCTCAGGGCTTTATTCCTAACCGGATCGCTGATGCGTTGCTTGAACATGACGGATTGGATGGTATTAACCTGAGCCAAAGGCAATAACAAATACCATCAGTAGAAACCGCAGTAACAAAAGAGGCAAATTATGAAAGTGATCACTATTTTTACCAGTGTCCTGTTAACCTTGGGGTTAAGCGGCTGCATGTCGACATTTTTTGCCAAAGACTCTCGCTTGTGTATCGGTGACAATGGCGTTTATCGACGCTGCGATAATATGCAGGCGACAGCCATTGACGCCACGGGTCCAATCATTGGCACTGGTATGTCGATTGAAGAGCAGCAGCGCGAAATGTCGATGGGTGCCTCGCACGATAACCAGCGTTTATACGAGCCGCGTTATCATCACAAGATACTCAGTGAATATATTGAGCAGCTGGCAATGACCCTGATGCTGAGTATTGACAAAGACAACCTGGCAGGTCCGGTTGCAATCACTTCTTTTGTCCAGTTTGACTCGACCCTAAATCGCGCCGATGTATTGGGCAATCAAATATCTGAATTATTTTTTGTTGAATTACAACAGTTTGGCTTACCTGTCGTTGACTACAAGGTCACCCCATTTGTTAAAGTCACCTCAACCGGAGACTTCGTATTCTCCCGCGATACCCGCCAATTACAGCGCCAGCAATCATTCGGTTACGTACTCAGCGGCACCTTATTAGCCTCAGAGCGCGGCATCATAGTTAACGCCCGCATCATCGGCTTAAAAGACCAGGAAGTGGTCGCCTCAGCCAAAGCTATGATCCCCCGTTTTGTGTTGCCTCAGGTTTATTAGATAACCAATAAAACGCCACGCGACTCTATTTTTTTT
>JBLHHD010000213.1:0-5838 GCA_047614605.1 Alteromonadaceae bacterium | reverse complement strand
TTGATGGCAAATATAATATTGATAACGAATATTTGTTTGTCAGTCGCAATGAGTTGAAATTTTACATTAAACTCAATTTCGATATCATCTTTACCCGGCAGGAGATTATCGAGCGATTTAACCAGCAAACAGCGCCCAAAGTAGACGCCGTTACGCGCTAATAAACCACTTCACCGTTAAGCAGGGTCATTATGACCTGGGTTTGGTTGATGGTATTAGTTGGAACCTCAAACAGGTTACGGTCGAGGATCACCAAGTCAGCCAGTTTACCCACTTCGATTGAGCCTACCTTGTCTTCTTGTCTCATAACATAAGCGCCATTGATGGTATAAGCCGCGATAGCTTGAGCCAAAGTCAGGGCTTGTGGGGTGCGGGTCAGCGCATTTTGCAAACCAACAAAGGGATTCAAAGTGCTAACATTCCAGTCGCTGCTTAGCGTTAATCGGGCACCAGCGTTTTGTAGTGATTTGATTGGGATGGCATTGTCGGCCCTGTCAGCGCCAATAAACACATCATTTTCGTGCCAGTGCTCAGGATTGGTAAAATCACCGGCCACTTGCGCATCCGCGGTGACGTTAAGCTCAGCAAAGCGGGGCATATCAACCGGGTCAATGACTTCAAGATGGGTGATACGATGGCGACCTTGCGTAGTTGCGGTATTCTCAATGGCGTTAAGGGTTTCGTGAATACCTCTGTCACCAATGGCGTGGATATGAAAATCAAAGCCGCTACTTTGAAGCTTACTTAGGTAATGTTCAAGCCGTGATTGGGTAAAATAATTAAGTCCTCGGTTGCCCGGTAAACCCAACAGGTCAAACTCGTAAGGTTGCTTCATCGCCGCAGTAGTATTGATTAAAATACCATCGGCATATAGCTTGATCTGGTTAATGCGTAACAGACTGGCAGGGTCGTCTTGGTACAAGGCTTTGAGCGATTGCAACTGACTGACATCATCCAACTCAGGATAAGCCCATAAGCCTAATGAAGTACGAACGGTTAGCTCACCATTGGCTTGCACCTTTTGCCAGGTTAAGTGATCACCCCGTTGCCAAAAGGTGCGGGCGTCACTGATTGAGGTTATGCCGTGTTTTGCCAGCTCAGGCAAAGTAAATGACACCAAACCATCATAATCCCGTTGAGCACTTGCCTGAGTGGGTTGCAAGGCCAGGTCCATGACCATATTGCCGGCATTATCAACTAAAATGCCATTAAGCCTGCCAGTGTTTTCGTCTCGGCCAATGACGCCACCGATGGGGTCTGGGCTGCTTTGAGTGATACTGGCCAGTTCGAGGGCTTTTGAATTGACCCACATCGAATGAGAGGTTTGCTCCATAATAATCACCGGGCGGTCTGATTCAGCCTCATCAATAATCGCCAAAGGTGAACGCTGAGCATCCAGCAGGGTAAAAAGCGAATGACCGTAACCAATCAGCCAGTCAGCATTGGGGTTATCTTCACTGGCTTGAACAATGTCATCAATAAATTGTTGAGCATCCGTTTGTTCAGTATCAAGGCTAAACTGGGTATTTTCAGAACCTGATTCAATCGGGTGAATATGCACATCATGTAAACCCGGGAGCATCATTTTGGCGTTTAAATCGGTGATTTGGGTATTGGCATCAATAAATGCCTTTGCGTCTTCATTGCTGCCCACAAAAATGATTTGATTATCTTTGATTGCCACCGCCTCAGCCCAGGGTTGGCCGGGGTTAACCGTGTAAATTGCGCCATTGTTAAACACTTGGGTTGCCATTTCGGTTGCCTGAGGGGGACTGGGAGTCTGAGTGTTGGTCTGAGTGGATGCTGGTGAGTCAGATTGCGGGTTGTCTGAGCCGGAGCAACCGGGTAGTGTTAATACTGATACCATAATCAATGCCAGTAATTTGATGGTGTTGAGCTTTTTCATCGTTGATCCTTCTTGTGTTTTAACCAGTGCTTTTGATTAGAGTAATGTTGCTGATCACAGATTACAGCAGTGAAGGTGTCAGGCAGGTAACAGTCAAACGTTCTTTTTAGGCTATGCTCAACGTTAGTCTTAACCATAATTATATTATAAGAAACTTATGCTGATCCTGCTTGCAGAAGATGAACCAGACCTCGCTGAGCTGACGATTGATTACCTGCTAACTGAGGGGATTGATTGTGATTTGAACCGCTTATAATTCTTAATCTGTTGACGAACTGCGTCGACACTCCCGCTGTGGAAGGAAGTCGCCACAAACTTACGTGCTTGGCTTGTGGTTCGAGGAGAAGTTCAGGTGCGCGAACTTTTTGTCAATAGCAGAGATAAACAGTTGAGCCGGTGGGGTATTGCGCACTTGTTAAACAAATATACGCAGATAGCCAGTTTACAATGTGTTTCACTTGGGAAAAAAAATATTTCTCCCCACTCCCTGAGACACACTTGTGCAATGGCCGTTCTTCAGGCCACTAAAGATATCCGCAAAGTGGCTTTGTGGCTTGGTCACAGTGCCACCCAAACAACCGAAGTTTACCTGCGAGCCGATCCTACCGAGAAATTAGAAGCGATCAGTTTAATGATCCCACCAAATATTCAAAAGGGTCAATTTAGTGCGGCTGACAGCTTAATGGAGATTCTAAAAGGATAATTGTTATGGGGAGTAAATCCGATGAGTTTACCGTATGCTCTGGTAATTACACAGGGCTAACTCCCCATAACCATTTACTCCCCATAAGCACGGTTCTGTGAGGGGCTTGGTTACAACAGCTCAATGATGTGTAGCTATGATGCTGTGCACTCCACAGGGTAAAGAATGAGTGTGACATTAGCTATCATGTTATTTGGATTGAAGAACCGGTCTACTCGACCCGCACCAAGAACATCAAGCTGCAGATACCTGCGCTGTATGCCAGCCTGGAAAAACCAGCACGGCAGGGTGGCATTGTAATGCTCGGGCAAATACTTTGGCTCTTTCAACTCCAAGCGATACCCGATCGTTTTCGATGGCAGAAATGGTTGATTGGGGAATACCTGTTAAATCGGCCAGTTCATTCTGGCTAAGTCCTTGCAATTCTCTGATAATTTTAACAGATTCACCGACTGATACTTCAATCGTGGGCTGTGCTTTGGCAAAATCTTTCATTTTACTTTCTCCGGTAATCATGAGGAGTAATGTTCATAACTTGTATAAACACCTGATCATTAACGACTTTATATATCACTCTGTATTGTATGTTTAGCCTTGCCGCACGACATCCCTGCCATTCACCTTTAAGTGCTTCATCCCCAAATCCCCGGATAAGCTTTAAGCCCTGTGGACCCGAAAGGTAAATAATATCTTTAAATTTCTCATAATGCTTTAATACATCAGCAGGTAGCTGTTTAAGTTGTTTCTGAACTTTTTTATGTTCGTATATTTCCCACATATTGATAGCTTATATACCATATTTGATATGTCAAGTTTGATTGATTGGTAAGTGATCTTTGTTACGCTGTACGGGGCTAGCAAATCACGTTTCATTACCCTGGTAGCAGTTCAAATAACCAGTGCATTGTAGAGTGTGAGTCATGACAAATCAATCAAACAAGCTTAAAGTAACATACGTTTGTGGTTTATTTTAATGTAAGCACCTAATAATTTAACAAAATAAAACTACCCAAAGTTAAACGCCCCTATTGCGGATTTGAACTTAACCCGCCTGACGGATTAATATTGCCCGAGTGGAGCTACCCGTAGGCCGGCCAAGCGAAGCGGCTTGTCATAAGCGAAGCGTTGCCCCGCAATTGACCCCCCAGTCGAGTACAAACGCTGTTGTACTCCTGTACAGTGCCTTCTCCACCATCCCTGGTTACGAAAAAGACGTGACCGCCCTACGCAATTCAACCCAACCATAACGAAACTATCTGTTGCAAGCCAAATAAACCCCAATTTATTGGCAATTTTTAACCAATAAGAGCTGGATAAAACCCCAAATAAGCCTATACTTTAAAAACACACACAAAAACCAAAGGAAAGCCTATAACCAAAGTTAATATTGATGTAATAAAGCGTTAAAAACAAACGGTCACTGACTCAAGGCGCGACAACGCCAAAAGTCAGCTAACCACAATATATCAACCAACTCTTAAATAGAGAGAGGAAAAAGTATCATGACTAATCAAATAGTGGCATGTCTAATGCCTAACGTCACCCACTTATTGGCAGCCTTGCTGTCAACCGTTCAAAAAGCCACCGTCGCTTTTAATCAAGGTACCAACCAAGGTATCAACCAACAAGCGAGGGCTGCATTATGAGCAACCAGAACCCACTGATTAAAGAAACCGTCCAGGCAACAATAAACGCAGGTATCGAATCACTAAACCTGCTAACCACGTTGCTTGATAATACCGCCAAACTAGCCGAAATCACCGAGCAAGACCCAAAGCACCAAGACGAAAAACACTTATCCACCATTGATATGGCAGGATTAAGTCTGTTCGCCCGCTGCATCCAGTCTGCCCTTGAACACGGCTACGAACAAAGTGGCAATGAAACAGCACAAAAAGCGAAAGCCGATCCGTTCTAACCTCCAACCAAGCCCCGGTTTTGCGGGGCTATTCGTAAAATCGCTTTACGGTATAGCGGGCCAGTGATAGCCTTTGCGGATGGGCAAATTAATAACAGCGAAGAGGTCGAATATATGTTGTGGAATGAAGTCAGAAAAACCTACCCAGAGCAATGGGTAGTGCTTGAAGCCATTTCAGCGCATGATGTTGGTAATAAACGTATTTTTGAGGACGTTGCTGTTGTCGATGCGGTTGATAGTTCGGTAACTGCTCAACAAAAATACCGAGAGTTACACAATCAATACCCGGCGCGGGAGTTTCTATTTGTAAGTACAATTAAGACGCAATTGGATGTGACGGTACATCATTGGGTGGGTGTGCGGGGCAGACCATGAAATTTACCCTTAAATATGGCCTCCCTTTTATTAAACTGACCGTAATACATGCCAAATCTGAATGTCTGATCCAAAATGTCCTCATTGATACCGGTTCAGCAGCTTCTGTATTTTCCAGTGATTTACTGGCAACTATCGGCATCATTCCTGAGCCCAACGACGAACTTCATCGTATCCAAGGCGTTGGTGGATATGAGTATGTTGTACAAAAAACCATTGACCAAATATGTTTTGATAATTTATTGCCGATAAGCCCACGGTTTAATTGGGCGATTTGAATTACGGTTTTGATATTGATGGGATAATCGGCAGTGGCTTGCTTGAAAAAATGGCGGCGATTATTGATCACTCAACGAATACGCTTCTAGCAAAAAATGGACACAATGCTTAAAGGTAAATCCCGGTGTTGAAAAAGTTGACTCAAGATTGAATGAATTCATTAATAAGCCTTATGGCTCATATGTCATTTGACAGATACAAAGTACATTTTATGGACGTGGACCACTTTTTTATGAAATGTTATAGTTCATAGCGAAGACCATCAAACAAGATATTGAAGCATCTGGCAGCGAATTAGCGCAAGGGGACTTCGCATCATCAGCAAGTGTATTTAATAGCATTCGTGCAGATTACGAATAATAATGTGAAAATGGATGTTGCTAAGCTTTAAGGAGTTATAAATAATGAAACATATCAAAACCGCAGAAGAATATGATGTTGCGTTGGCACGGATAGAAGCATTAATGCATATTGAAGAAGAGGGACCCTTGTTGGATGAATTAGAGGTTTTGGTGCTGCTTGTTGGCCGATATGAAGAAGAGCATTATCCAATACCGCCAGCTGATCCCACCATTAGCATGATTTAACTACGGCACTCAATTAGCAGTACAATACATGATTAATAAACCTGAGATCATTAAATGGATCCCCGCATTC
>JBLHHD010000212.1:0-5891 GCA_047614605.1 Alteromonadaceae bacterium | reverse complement strand
ATCATGGTTCGCACTGGC
Source organism: Alteromonadaceae bacterium (assembly GCA_047614605.1). GTDB lineage: Bacteria > Pseudomonadota > Gammaproteobacteria > Enterobacterales > Alteromonadaceae > JABSOG01. Next base: position 5,873 of record JBLHHD010000212.1, on the reverse strand, counting down.
ACCTGCCATAGCGTAAACTTGACCATCGATCAGGTGATGTTTGATTTCTCTGACCAATTCACCTTCCAGATATTCCTCTTCACTGACGAGTATTTTTTCTTTTAGGCTGGCATCAATATTATCCTCGGTGACGATTGCTGTTTTCAAGCGGTGATTTTGATTGAGATTATACGGGTTCAACAATCCCAAGGCACTGTTTATTTTGGCGATAGCTCACCAACTGTCGAGGCGGGCCATCATAGTCTCATTGCTCTAACTAAGGGCCTCCAGCGCCTGTCAGTCATCCATGACCTCGACCTCGTGGGCAATACTCACTGCTTTGACGCCGCTCGCTGTATTATTGAATCGGCAATTAGATCAACATCTGCCTTGTTTTTGGTCCATGAATAATGGCAACTGTCCATCGTTAAGATTTGAGTTTTGTCACTTTTGACAAATTCACCGAGTAAATTATCGGGTGTTTTCAGATAATATTCCGTCATGGTATTTAAACGCAGCACTTCTTCAACCGTGACCCCATCTGGCAGATCTTCCAAGTCAAGTTCTACCAATTTGGTTGCCTGAAACAGGATGATTTGAGCGTTGGTTTTGAACGGTTTTACACTCAAACCATAACGATAATTGATACTCTCGACAATGTTTTTGTTGTTAATGCCTAATTCACGCGAAACCTGCGCAACATTAAACACCGAATCAATCACAATAATTCTCTCAACCTCGTCACCTTGTAAGGTCAGTTGTCTTGCGACTTCTACGGCCAATACTCCACCAAAACTCCAACCCATAAGGTGATACGGTCCATGGGGTTGTTCTTTTTTGATCAGCTTAATGTACTGTTTTGCCAACTTTTCAAAACTGTAATATTGCTTCGAAATCGCGTTCGACAGTTTGTCGTGGTCATAAAGGTTATTAAACAATACCAATTTTGACTGTGGCAGCGCTGTGCAGATATTATCAAGATAACTCTCTGCTCCACCATAACCCGGCGGAAAAACAAACATAGCCTGAGCATCCACCGGGGCATCAGTAACGAAATGCGTTACTTCTCCTAACTGATTAAAATCATTCAGGGTTTTAATGCCTCCCTCAATCGCGACCAATTGGGTGTGTTTTATCACCGCCATTAGCGCACGATCGTATGCCATGACAAACTGCTGCGTTTGTTGAACTGACAACCTTGACGAGACAGTAAATTTCAACTGCCCTGCCTCAACCGCACCATTAATGTTAAGCAACGAACTGTCGGTATTTTGCTCAAGTCTGGGGCTATCCGCAGACTCTAAATAGTAAAAACTCACCGCTGGCTGACACCACTCATCTGGCTTAAACAACGCTTCAAAATCTATGCCGTTATCCGGTATTAGGCGCAACATTTCTTTGGTGTGAATGATCGTTTCAGCCAATTGCTCTTCAACAGTCAGTTTCACCGGATAACGGGTGGTATCAAAACGTTCATCTGTCGGCTCACTACCCTGTCCTTCCGACATAACGTGACTAACCGGTGTGCCAAATGTCTGTTTGAGAGCAATGGCCAATGCACTGAGCAATAAGTCATTTGTCTGGGTATTATAGCCCAAATTGGCTTGTGCCAGCAGTTGACTCGTTTGATCACTCGATAAAGCAATAGTGTCAAAATTTAACGCCTGAGGCGTCGGCATTTTGCCTTGTTCTGTGAGGACTGCACGCCAATAATGTCGTTGCTGCTCTACGTCAATGGGCACCTCGGCTGTCTGTTCGCGACTGAGCAATTGTGCCAGACCGGCCACAGTAGGCTCATCAAAAATGGCTTTAACCTGCAATTCAAAACCCGCCTCGCGCAACTTTGATACCAATCGAATACTGACAATTGAATCACCGCCAATACGGTAAAAGTTATCCTTTATCCCCACCCGTTTAAGACTCAACACAGCTTTGTAAATGTCGCACAATTGCTGTTCTATTGCACTGCGCGGAGCCACGTAAGCATCATTAGCAATCAATTGCGGTTGCGGTAAAGCACGCCTATCCAGTTTGCCGTTTAAGGTTAACGGCACTTCGTCAATCTGGGTAAACGTCGTCGGCACCATATAATCTGGCAATCGATTTGCCAGCGCGTCTTCCACTGCTCTTGTATCCAACAACTGCCACTGCTGCATAACCACATAGGCCGCCAAAGAGTGGCCATTGTTATTTTTTACATCAATCACCACCGCTTGTTTAACTTGCGGCAAATCAGCCAAAACACTTTGTATTTCTACCAACTCAATTCTAAACCCTCGGATCTTCACTTGATTGTCATTACGACCTAGGTATTGCAGCTCACTGGGGCGCCCTTGCTCGTCGGCCAACCAGCGCACCACATCCCCGGTTTTGTACAAACGGTTGTAGCCCTTGTCACGGTCTTGTTGGGTCATAAAGGGGTTTTCAATGAATTGCTGCGACGTTAATTCGACTTGATGCAGATAACCCCGCGCCAAACCTACACCACCGATATACAATTCACCGGTAGTACCCAGCGGTACCGGCTGTTGTTTTTCATTAAGCACCAGTAATTGCGTGTTATCGATAGGCTGACCTATAGGCACAGTGCTATTTTCGAGCTCAGTACAATCAAAATAACTGACATCAATAGATGCCTCTGTCGGACCATAAAGGTTTATTAAAGCCGCGCCGTTATGGCTCAATTGTTTAAAGCGATTGACGTCATCTATCATCAACGCTTCGCCACTACAAAATACTCGGCTAATGTCTGGCGGTAACGTTTGTTGCTGCTGTGCCAAATAATGACAATAGCCGCTTAACATCGAAGGCACAAAGTGCACAGTGGTGGTCCGACTCTGGCGTAGCAGTTGGTCCAACGCTTGCGGGTCTTTATGGACCTCTGGTGGCGCCATCACGATTGTCGCCCCAACCCAATTAGCCCACAGCAATTCCCACACCGAAACGTCAAAACTGTAAGGTGTCTTTTGCAATATGTTGTCGTTGTGACCTTGCGGATACTGCTTTTGCATCCAATGTATTCTGTTGACCACACCACGATGGGGCACCATCACCCCTTTGGGTTGCCCGGTAGTGCCGGAGGTATAAATCACATAAGCCAGATCATCCGGCTGACTAATCCCCTCAATCGCACTTTTTGCTATTCCCTTGGTTAAATCAGGACAATCAACGGTTAATAAGACAGGCGGATGGTCTGCAGCAGTGATACATTGTTGTAGCGTCAAAACGTGTTTTGATTGGGTCAGAACAAGACTGGTCTGGGTATCACCCAAAATATACTGAACGCGCATTAGCGGCGTATCAGGCAGTATCGGCACATAAGCCCCGCCTGCCTTGAGCACCGCTAAAATGCTCACCACCATTTCAATACTACGGTCAAGATACAATGCAATCAACGCGTCAGGTTTAAGTGTTTCACCTTTATATAGCAGATACGCCGCCCGAATAGCACGGGCCAATTGGTTGGCCTTTTCATCAAGTTGGCGGTAAGTTAACTGACTCTGCTCAAATATTAAGGCCACATTATCCGGCGTTTTTTCCACCTGCAATTCAAATAGCTGGTGCAAGGTGGTTTGTGGGTAATCAGCAGCCGTTTGATTCGCGTCATACAACAGGGCCCGACGTTCATCCTCACCCAGCATAGACACTTGATCATGTGGCTGTTCAGGGTTTTCGCTTATGCCAATTAATATAAGCTGTAATTGGTTTAATAAACGAGTGGCTTGCAAGTCATCCAGCCAGTCTTGCCCGTAATTTATCTTCATATACAAACACTCACCTTGCTCATAGGCTGTGAGCGTCAACGGATAATCCGCTTTTTCCACCGAATAACGCAAGGTAATATCATCAGCAATACCATGGTTTGCCCCATTTTCTGCCGCCGGATTAGGGTAGTTTTCAAACACCAACAAACTGTGGAACAAGCGTTCACCTTTTGACTGTAAACTGGCCAGCGACACATTGCTGTAACTGTTCAATGACGCCATTTGAAGGGCAATGACATTCAGCATTTTTCCGCTGCTTTTATGTTCGTCCCAATCCACGACTAATGGCAGAGTATTAATGTAAAGTCCTACGCTCGACTCAATACCCTCAACGGCCAAATCACGGCCCGACACAGTCGTCCCCACGATTGTCTGTTCATCAGCGCAGTACGTTTTTATCAACTTGTGCCAAGCAAATTGCAGCGCGACATTCAAAGTGACGCCCTGATCTTTACAGAGAGCCTTGAGTTGCTGGTAGGTATCGCCTTGTAAACACAAAAGCTGTTCGGCAGGATTAACCACGGTTTTAGTGGTGGTTAAATCGATGGGACGGCTGAACATGCGGTTAATATCGTTGGCCTCACCAAAGCGTGATTTTTCTTCAGTCCAGTAACCGTTAATGCGATCTTGATCGTCAAGGTTAAACGCCTGCGCCGCCAAATATGCAGTTTCTGGCTCAACTGTCGGCAATTGCCCTTGACTCAAAGCGTCATAAAAATCATGCACACACTGCATCAATACAGGCCAGCTCCAGCCATCACTGATACCGTGGTGCTCGGTCTTAAGGACCGTAGTGAGCGTTTCATGCTGCTTGATTAACGTAAAGCGAATTAGACCCGGCTGGCTCAATTCAAAGTCTCGGGCTCTGTCTTGACCTTGGATTTGCTCAATCGCACCATCGCGCTGATCAGCTGGCAAATCACTAATATCCACGACGCTAAAGTTATCGTCACTGATACTCGACTGGGTTGAAAACACTTGCAACAATTGCGCTTGCCAGTCAAAGGCCATACGCAGTGCAGGATAACGCAGCGAGGCCAACGACCAAGCTTGTTGATATAACCCCACATCCAATGCCCGATTATAGTCAATTAGCATCTGCACCCGGTAAGCATCATCTTTGGGTTGACTCAAATAATGATAAATAAACCCTTGCTGTAAACTGTTCGCAGGATACAGGGCTTCGATTGCATTGGGCGCAGGGTATTGACTTTGTAACTGACGTAAATGCTCAATACTGATATCGACGGCAAAATCTGCCGGCGTTTTAATACTGCCCATTTTCGCTTGCTGTTGCCCCTGTTCAATCACTGCTTTTAATGCTGCCTCAAATGCAGTGGCAAAACGTGCCGTCAAGTCACTAGACAAGCGCGAATCTACACCAAACTGCAATTGGCCCTGTTGCACCGCACCGTTGATATTAAGCAATAGCGCATCACCATTGTCTGGTGAAATTGGCACACCACAACCTTGAGTGATGATTTGCCAGTCACCGTTGTTGTCATTATTATCCTTCCCAGCACTGAGTTGCCCCAAATAGTTAAAACTCACCGGCGGCAATTCCGTTGCTAACAGAGCACCAAAACCAATGCCTTTTTCAGGGGTTTTGTTGAGCATTTCTTTGGTTTGAATAATGGTATCGCTGATAGAATCTGTCGCACTGAGCAGCACCGGATAAGTCGTAGTGAACCAGCCTAGGGTGTGGGATACGTCAATACTCGGATCAATCGCTTCGCGACCATGACCTTCTAAAGTGATGAGGTTGTCTGCTTGTGCAAAAGTTGCTTTTAGTGCCACAGCCAAAGCGCTTAACAGCAGGTCATTAATTTGAGTATGGTAGCCCAAATTCGACTGACGTAATAACACGTCGGTCACCTTAATAGACAATGCTACTAGCTGATGCGACAGCTTCCCAACGGGCGGATAGCTGACCTGCGTTGCCATCACATTTTGCCAATAAACCACCTCTTGTTGATGATTTGAGCCATAATTTTTTACGGTATCAACCCATTGGCGATAACTGCTGGTCTTGCGATCTAGCAACTGTCCTGTCAGCGCCTTTGGGGTAAGCAAGCGCTGTAAATCTTGAACAATAATACGCCAGGACACCACATCAATAATCAGATGATG
>JBLHHD010000211.1:0-5900 GCA_047614605.1 Alteromonadaceae bacterium | reverse complement strand
TAATCCGCAGGTCGTAAGTTCGAATCTTACCTGGGGAGCCACTTTTTAATGTTAGGTAGTAAAGATAGGTTGTAGCAAAAGAGTCATTTAAAGAAAACGCTTCCCCAGTAGCTCAGTTGGTTAGAGCGACGGACTGTTAATCCGCAGGTCGTAAGTTCGAATCTTACCTGGGGAGCCACTTTAAATGTATAGCTTCAATTACAGTTTGTCTTAGTAAGTAAAAGTATACGCTTCCCCAGTAGCTCAGTTGGTTAGAGCGACGGACTGTTAATCCGCAGGTCGTAAGTTCGAATCTTACCTGGGGAGCCACTTTACTTTCACGTCTTTAGCTTCAAATTCATAGTGCCATCACTTAATAAATACTCAACGCTAAAATCAAAGCAACAACAAATTTTATTGTTGACAAATAATTTACGTCCAAAACACCCGCTAACACCTCACCCAACAGAACTATTTATATTATTCATTATGCATATCTTGCTGTTTTGGCTTATATTTTAACGATACCTTCGACCTGAATTCAGATCCACTATAAGGACAATCCCATGGCCAACTTTAACTCAGGCAAAGCAGATAACCTTTTATGAATATAATAACAAAATTTCTGATCAAACAGTTGTTGCTAATCATTACCCTATTATTGTCATTACTGGCTTTAGTGATCATCAGCTTTAGCCACTACCTTGAGTCTGCTCAACAGCAAAAAACAGCGGTGATCACCCAGTTTGTGGCTAACAATGTCAATAATGACACCAAACTACTGGCCCGCCATTTACGTCAGGCTTATCAGTTTCAATCGCTGAGCATTCAACAGCCCGATGGCACCAGCGTGTATCAATCTGCAGAGTCACCACAGCCTGAGGCATTCAGCTACCCGCTGCTGGTTGCTTTAGGGTTATTACCCAACCAATCCGAAGTCCTCAACCCGCGTTTGAATATCAAACTCAAGTTTACCGTGAGCCAATCCAATGAGCTGGCCTTTTTGGATACCTTGTTACTAATCCTCTTTTTTACTTGCGCTACATTGGCGATTGTCTCTTTATGGATGATTAAAAAAGGTATTAAAAATGCCTTTAGCCAGATTTCGTTACGAATAAGCCAAACGATTGAGCAATTTATTATCCACCCGATTGATGGCCCTCAGTTTAGCTGGCAGCGCGTACCCGCGAGTTTTAGCCCAATGATTGAAGCGGTTAAAAAGCTTGCGGCTCATGTAGGCGAACAAATAGATGAACTCAAAAGTGTCAATCTGCTGATAAAATCCGAAGCATTTACCGATGACCTTACCGGTTTACCCAACCGTAATCGCTTTGTTCAATATTTTGAAGAGCAATTAAACAACGTTGACGGTCTCAAGTTTGGAGCCTTGTCAATCATTCGCTGCACCGAGTTACAACACATCAATCAAACCCGGGGTTATCAAGAAGGTGACAAATACATTATTGATATCATGGATATTATTAAACTGTGTGCGGGCAGTTATGATAAAAGTAATGTCTACCGCCTTAATGGTGCCGATTTTGCTTGTCTCTTACCTAACACAACCACCATGCAAGCGGAGGCATTTGCCGCTAGCCTGCAAGGCAACTTTAATGAATACCAACGAATTAATGACATTGATTCAGTCGCTTATACCGGCCTTATCAATTACAAACCAGGTAAACCTTTAGGCGAAATTCTGGCACTGGCCGATACCGCCATCAGTATCGCCCAGACCCAAAGTGCCAATGCCTGGCATTTACAAAAAGAAGAAGATATTCTTGACGGCAACAGTGCCTCCTTGGGCAACCAAAACTGGCGGCAAGTGATTGATGACGTGATTGCCCACAACCGGGTTTCACTGATGTACCAAACCATTCAACCCAGCAAAGCCGACGGCAAGTGTTATTCAGAAGTACTCACCCGCTTTAAAACCAGTGACGATCAAATTTTACCCACCGCGTCATTATTGGCAATGGCAGAAAAACTCGACAAAATAGCCCAGATTGACCGAATGATCGTCGAAGCGACCATCAACAATATCAAAACCCAAAACCTCACCAAGCAGAGTTTTGGTATCAACATCACCCAAAGAACCGTACATGATGAGCAGTTTTTAATTTGGCTCGAACGGCGTTTACTCAAAGATGCGTCTATCGCAACCAAACTGGTATTCGAAGTCAGCGAATTCAGCTTGCAACAAAACGTCAAGGCCAGCAAACGGTTTATCGACATGATCCACCGGGTCGGTTCACGGATCACCGTCGAACGGTTTGGTGTCGGCATGACCTCGTTCAAGTTCTTTCGTGATCTCAAACCCGACTTTATCAAAATGGATGGAACCTACACCCGCAACATTGACGAAGACCAAAATAACCAGTATTTCATGCGCCTGATAATCGATTTGGCTCATCGTATCGGGGTCAGTGTGTTTGCCGAGGGTGTCGAAACCCAAAGTGAAAAACAAGCCCTCGAAAAACTATTTATTGATGGTACCCAGGGTTATTACATCGGCAAGCCAGTACCTTTTTAAGTTAAAATTCCGATAAATAACGGGGTATTCGACTCGGTTGTCAAAAACGTACACATTTGTTTGCAACGCTTTGCAACAAAGCGATATTAACCCTAAACTTAATGGGTTGTTTAAAGGCTTATAACATTGGATAATACCCCCGCATTAATTAACTGATCCAAATTTTTGGCAGGAAAAACGGTCAATGGCAAAGCATTAATTGCCGCACGTAGTTGTTCTACTTGCAAAATTAATAACGCAGTCCAGGGGCCATTTTAACAAGCAAAATGAATGAATTAAGAAGGTGGTATATAATACCGCCTTGCAATTTCCCTGTCATGAGCTTTGGCGACAGCCATTGGTATCGTGATCAAACCCATCGACTCAGATTTAAGGCAACCAAATGACTGAATATTTGTTACTGCTGGTGAGTACCATCCTGGTTAACAACTTTGTTTTAGTTAAGTTTCTTGGCCTTTGCCCGTTTATGGGCGTATCAGGTAAGCTCGAAACCGCCATTGGTATGTCGATGGCCACCACTTTTGTCTTAACGCTTGCGTCAATTTGCAGCTACCTGGTCAATCACTTTTTACTCCAACCCTTTGAAATCGAATACCTGCGGACTTTATCCTTTATTTTGGTGATCGCTGTTGTGGTGCAGTTTACCGAAATGGTCGTTCATAAGACCAGCCCAACCCTGTATCGTCTACTGGGAATTTTTTTACCGCTGATCACCACCAACTGCGCCGTACTTGGGGTTGCCCTGTTAAATGTTAAAGCCGATTACAAGCTGATTGAATCTGCCGTTTACGGTTTCGGTGCAGCTGTTGGCTTTTCTTTTGTACTTATTTTGTTTTCCGCGATGCGCGAGCGAATGTCACTCGCTGATATTCCGGCCCCGTTTAAAGGCGCTTCCATTGCCATGATCACCGCAGGTTTAATGTCACTGGCCTTTATGGGTTTCACCGGCCTGTTAAAAGTATAAGGTAAGCGTTTTATATGAGTTCTGTTATCGCTGTTGTATTGCTGTGTTTGCTCGGTTTGGTCTTTGGTGTCTTGCTTGGGTACGCAGCCATTAAATACAAGGTCGACTCTGATCCCATTGTTGATCAACTTGATGCCGTATTGCCACAAACCCAATGTGGTCAGTGTGGTTACCCCGGTTGTCGACCTTATGCCGAAGCCATCGCCAACGGAGACGTGATCAATAAATGCCCACCAGGCGGTCAGGCGACTGTACAACACATTGCCGATTTAATGGGTGTCGAGGCTATCCCGCTAGATGCAGAGCAACAAGATAAAGTGCCTGAAAAGAAAGTCGCCTATATTCGTGAAGATGACTGCATCGGTTGCACCAAATGCATTCAGGCTTGTCCAGTTGATGCGATTATGGGGGCTTCAAAACTCATGCACACTGTCATTATCGATGAATGTACCGGTTGTGACCTATGTGTCGAACCTTGCCCGGTAGATTGCATTGATATGGTGCCTGTGGGTGAGTCGCTGGCTAACTGGAAATGGGATCTCAACTCTCTGGCAGCCAATGCCATACCGGTAAAGACAATTGAATAAAACGATTCAATAAAACATAGAGTAAAACATCACAGTAAGTTTACACAGCGTGCTGCCAAAAAATTAGCGTCAAAGAGATCAAAAAACGTGGAAAGCTTGTTTGAAAAAGTCCAACATGGACACATATGGCCCTTAACTGGCGGTATACATCCGCCGAGCCATAAAGAAGTCACCAGCAATCAGGTCATCGCCACCATGCCATTGCCTGATACTCTGATCGTGCCAATTAAGCAACATATTGGTGTGCCTGGCAAATTGCTGGTCAGTGAAGGTGACAAGGTACTAAAAGGCCAGCCGCTGACCGGGCTGGTTAAAGGATTAAGCTTACCAGTCCATGCCCCCACGTCTGGGCAGATCAGCAAAATCACCCAACACCCGGTTGCCCACCCTTCGGGCATCAATGAAGTGTGTGTTTTTATTCAAACTGATGGACAAGAGCAATGGGCTCCCCGCTTACCCATCAGCCATTATGCCAGTGAAAGCGCCGAGTTTTTAATCGAAAAAATCAAAATGGCTGGCATATCAGGCATGGGCGGCGCGGGTTTCCCGGCTTATATCAAATCATCCACACCACGTAAAATTAACTACCTGATCATCAATGCCACCGAATGTGAACCGTATATCAGCGCCGATGACGTGCTTATTCAGCGACATGCACAAGAGATCATCCAGGGTATCGATATTGTCTCAACGATCATCAGGCCCGAAATGGTCCTGATTGGCATTGAAAATGACAAACCCAAAGCCATTGCGGCCTTAAAAGCGGCCAGTGAGCACCGGGATGATATTCATATCCGGGTTTTTCCCGCTCGTTATCCTTCGGGCGGCGAAAAGCAGTTGATCAGTACCTTAACCGGGCAACAAGTTCCCAGTGGCGGCCTGCCGCTCGATATTGGCGCTTTGGTTCATAATATAGGTACTCTTTATGCCATTTATAAAGCGATCGTGCTAGATGAACCCGTGATCTCACGTATTGTCACCGTCACTGGTGGCTCAGTGAAAAAACCACAAAACATTGAGGCCCTCATTGGCACTCCCGTGGAGCAATTGCTCGATTATTGCCAACACAAACCGCACAAAAAACAACGGGTGATCATGGGTGGGCCAATGATGGGCTTTACCCTGGCAACAACACAAGTCCCCCTGGTAAAAATCAGCAACTGCATTTTGGCACCGGATAAAAATGAATTGCCAGCCCCTGAAAATGAAATGCAATGCATTCGTTGCAGTGCCTGTGCCGATGCTTGTCCGGTAACCTTGCTGCCACAGCAACTTTTTTGGTATGCCAAAGCCAAAGAGTATGAAAAAGTCGCTGAATACAACCTAAAAGATTGTATTGAATGTGGTGCCTGTGCTTATGTTTGCCCAAGCGAAATTCCACTGGTGCAATATTACCGGGTTGCCAAAGCCGAGATCAGAGCAGAAGCACAAGAAAAACAACTGGCCGATAAAGCTAAAGAGCGCTTTGAAGCCCGTACCGCACGACTAGAGCGTGATGCCAAAGAGCGCGAAGAAAAACAACGTTTAGCCGCCGAAAAACGCAAACAAGCACTGGAAAAATCGGGCAATAAAAGTACCGTCGCCGATGCCCTCGCCCGGGTTAAAGCCAAAAAAGCCCAGCAAGCAGCCGATGCCGGAGCTGATAAAGCACCAGACGATAAACCACCAAGTGGCCCAGCCGCTGCAATTGCCAAAGCCAAAGCGCGCAAACGCAAACACGCTGAGGAAAAAGAGCAAGGTCAACAGCAGGCTGAAACACCATCAGCCACTGACGAAGCAGCTCAGACCCAAGCCCAGACTCAAAACCAGCCAGTTGATGAAGCACAAGCCAAGGCCG
>JBLHHD010000210.1:0-5917 GCA_047614605.1 Alteromonadaceae bacterium | reverse complement strand
GTTCACAGCGGACTAAGTGTGGATTAGTTATCGATCAGTTCGCCTTTGAATATATCCATGGTGCCGAATGTTTGTATACCAAAAAAGATGTATTCATCGTTGGCGGTGATCGAACCTTTGATTTGTTGGGGTAATTGAGTCACCTCACGGGTTCTGAGGTTCACCTTGTGAACGGTGTTGTTCTTGCTGATAAACATGTCGGTAGAATTGACGGAAAAAGCATTGGGACCCTCGGGTCCGGGCAGGTCGATAATGGTGCGAACACCATTTAAGGTGAACAGTTTGATCCCGCTATGAACGGAAACATAAATGATGCCACTTTGGTGATACCTGCCGAACAGCGCATTTTTAACCGTAATACCGGTTTCCTCAAAACCATCGAGACTGAACTCGACCAGTTCTTTTTCCCAGCTATCGCTATTACCATTTTGCTGTTGCACCAGGTTGGTTAGCAAAATACGCTCACCGTCTTGTGAGAAAGCCGGAAAGGACATCAATGGGAAGGTTTTCACTGCCACCAAGCCTTTTTCGTTTCGTTGATACAACACTGTACTGTCGATGAAATTGACTGCGGCCCATTTCTTGTCTGCCGACGTGGTAAAATAGACGATTTTTCGGTGTACATTATAGTTGGTCAGTTGGGTCCTGATATTTTTACGGTATAAATATATCTGGTAGATGCCTGTTTCTTTTGAGATGTAGAACATCTCGTTGTTGTTTTCTTGTGGTGTCTTCAAATTATACTGGGATGAGATGATCTCAGAAATGCCGCCAGTTTTTAGTGACATAGCATAAATGCTCTTTTTAAAGACACTACCTGAGGCGATCACTATTTTGTTATTGTTGGCACTGACGTTGGGCGAAACAATCGGTTTGAGCGGGTTTTTGTAGATGGTGATAAGGTCATCAGTATTGCTCAGTGATAGTGCCTTGAGCTGATTATCCAGGTCCTTGAAAATGATATTGTTATTGAAAATACCCACCGTCAGCAAAATGTCATTGACCTGATGGATTGGTGTGACTTGGTTGTCGGCGTCGATTTGGGCAATATTGGAGACCACCCAGTTGGGGCTTTCCAATGAGTAAAGCGCATTTAACGGTTTGTGGAAGGTAATGTAATAATGTCCAGAACCGGTGTAGTCGGTATGCTCAGGGTAGGTGAAGTAAGGGCTGACGGTTTTCTTTTGTACATTGACATATTTGATATTGTACGGACCGCTGGCCGTGTCCGGGTCGGTAAAGTACAGGGTGTTTTCGCTGTTCCAGGTGATGCTGGCCAGATTGTTGTTAATGTTGCAATCGACAATTTTTTCGTCGCCATCCACCCTAACATTATCCTCATTCAACGTTATCAGGCGAATCTCACAGGCTCCCTGTTTGAGCCGCTGAAAGGCGATTTGCCGGCCTGATGGGCTCCATGACGGTATCTGGTCGAAATGACCTTCGGTGAGAACTTGAAAGTTAAGATTTAGGTCTGTTTTGAGGTAGATCTGTGAAGACGCCTCGGTTTTGTGGGAAAAAACCAGTGCACTGCCATCTGGAGAAAGTGCCGGTTCAATAGAAACGCCTGAGATAGCCGTAGCCTGAATGATGTTATCAACAGTAAAAGCCGGTTTTTCGTTAAATTTGATGATTAAAAGCAAGCTAATAGCGCCCGCTAAAGCCCACAAGACGGCTGTTTTTACTGATGTGACGATTTTATTTTTATGGGCATTCTTTTCTTTTATTTCCTGGGTGTGGGTATTAAGGAGTACCCCAACATAATTAATTTTATAGTTAGAGCCTGCCGCGACAAAGCCATTTTCAGCAACATTGATGCTTTTAAATTTTTTGCGCAGGGTAGAGAGGACTTTTTGTAATACTTTTTTGTCGTTCCAATAGTCCCAGTTATCGTCAAGTATGGCTTCTGATTTAATCATACCGTCGTTGTTGTTTTCGAGTATGTATTTTAAAATTTGGGCTTCTTTGGGTTCAAGGGATTCTGTTTCGCCTTTAAACTCGACAAATTGTTTTTCAATGTCGAAATAAAATTTTATTTGCTCATTGATGAGATAGTAATTATCCGTCATTACGCCGTTTGCTCTTTGTTTTACACTCAAAGGGACCACATACCATTTCTTTCAATTGATTGGCAACAGCCAAGGAGCTGTCAAACGGATAGCCACTATCGCAACGGCTACTACAGGTTATGGTAACACTGCGAGCATTGGGAAGAGTAGTGAGCGTGCTCAACAAAAAAATATCCATAGTGACCATTTGAGTAATGATTATGCGTTTATTTCATGAAAGTACATCGTGAGTACATCAAAACCACATCGAAAGTATATTCCTGCTAACTTCAATTGCAATAATATCATTAAAGCAAACTGTTATATCGCCAGTTATTGGCAAATTATATATTTTCACTGTGTTGAATGCGACCTTGAAGCCGCTAAAAGCTGGTTTTTAATTAAGGTTTTTCTGTTTAAAAGGGCAGTAAAACACTATTTCCCTGATTAGTATGTATTCCGTGACCAGGCTTTATACTTATTGGCAAATCTTGATTGGTGTTGGGTTGGTTTAGATGAAGATTGTCGTCACCTTTTAGGTCAGCATTGAACTAATATCAAGTGTAAATGATGGTCTGGGGGGGGCGAACATTGGTGCGCCCGAGTGAACTCGAATCACCGACCTCTGCCATGTCAAGGCAGCGCTCTAACCAACTGAGCTACGGGCGCATTGTATCGTGCAACATCACTAGATGCGGCCGTATACTAGCCGCCTGAACCTCTCAATGCAAGCCATTTCGTGAGCATTAAGTTGATTAAGTGCTGTGCTTTATTATTTGGATTATTTTTAAACGCCTGTCGCCTTTGAGGCTTGCCTCTTGAGCTGTTTTTCTATTAAATCTCACTCACTTAGTTAGTAGCAGCGACATTTAATAGCAAGGCAACAAGTTTATGTTTACCGGAATTGTACAATCTAAAGGCACAGTGGTTTCGATCCAAACTCGCGAGGGTTTATTAAAGTTGGTGGTGTCGGTGCCAGCGGTTAATCTCGAAAGTCTCAATATTGGTGCTAGCATTGCCATCAATGGCGTTTGCCTGACGGTGACTGGGTTTGAGAGTACCAGTAAAGATGTGGTAGGCCAGGTGTACTTTGACATTATTGATGAAACCTTAAAGCTCACCAATCTTGGTGAGCTTATGCAAAGAGATCAGGTAAACGTTGAACGTTCAGTCACTTTTGGCACTGAAATAGGCGGTCATATTGTGTCAGGCCATATTCAGACGACTGCAACGATCACTGAGAGTGAACTTACAGCAGATAATTGCAGGATGCGGCTGAACGTGCCTGTGTCATGGATGAAATATATTCTTTACAAAGGGTTTGTTAGTATAGATGGCGCGAGCCTGACCGTAGGTGAGGTATTTGATGATGGTTTTAATATTCACCTTATCCCGGAGACGTTACAAGTAACCAACCTTGGACAACGTCAGCAAGGTGATCGCCTTAATATTGAAGTTGATCAACAAACCTATTCAATTGTCAAAACCGTGGAGCGAGTACTGGCGCAACAAGGAACTGTTTTTGATTAAGTTAACCACCTGTGATTTGAGCGAAAGCGGCTAAAATAAATCTGTTGCTGACAGGGGATAAAGTGACTTTGCCTCGTTTATATATTTTTTTCGGCACCGATCAAACAGGGTAACACTTTGATGCGCATAGTAGGAACGCCGTCTCGGCGCGAATGTTCCCAAAGTCAACGCAATCACTGCGTTTTCGACGCAGTTCGCGGCGCGGAGGTCGTTCCTACCACAAACAAAACTGTTACCCCTAAATTGCATGATATGGTCAGAGCCTTTTTTTCCATGAGAGAAGCCTATGACTGGCGAATAGTAAATCGTTAGATCAGGTATCCTTGCCTACCAGTGGCAGGGTAATAAGCAAATGGTAAAACAGCTAAGGTGTTAATGTATTGTGTCCTTTTTTGCTGGTTTAAAAAGAGGGGAATACCATCTCTTTACACCACAACAAAATCAAAAAAAACATACAAAACAAATGCTTAACTAATATTTGTCATATTGAGTATAAAAAAGCACAAAAAACCGCTTGAGATACAGATAATACCCTACAATTGGAGACATCATTGTCGTCATCTTGGCTAACCGCCATTATGGTTTAAATCAAAAAACCTGTTCGTCGTCACTGCCTATTGATAACTGGACTTTTTTTCTCAACTCATCAATGTGCATATTCAGATGAATGGGATTACAGCATGCAGGACAGTCTTCATAATAATCCTGATCACCACCGGTGGTATCCAGCGAAGTGTGTAAGTGATGTCCGCAGTGTGGGCATTCTATGGTTTTATTTTGCAGCTGATTCATCATAACTCCTAAGCAATTATTTAGGCAATATTGGCACCTAACAAGCTTCTGCCACCATCGACAACGATGGTCTGGCCGGTAATATAAGGTGCGTTGGCCAGAAATAACACCGTATTGGCAATATCAACCGGCTCACCGAGCCTCTGTAAGGCCACCTGAGAGACGATAGACGCTTTTTCTCCGGTACTTATCGACTGTTCAGGCCACAATATTGCACCGGGTGAGATACCATTCACTCTAATTCTAGGCGCTAATTCACAAGCTAGCGACTTTATCATCATATTTAATCCGGCTTTTGCCATAGAATAGACCGTATGTGCCTTTAGCGGCTTATCGGCGTGGATGTCGACCAGATTGACGATGTTTCCCTGAGTCTTTGATAAATAGGGAGAAAATAGGCAACTGAGCAGGTAGGGAGCCTTCATGTTTGTACCTGTTAGGTCGTTAAAGGCTGCGCTGTCCGGTGGATTAATTTTTGTCGAATAAAAGCTTGAGGCGTTATTCACCAGCAAATCAAGCTGTCCATAGCAGTCAATTGCTTGTACCACCATCTTTTTGACGGTGTCATCGTTGGTAATATCACCACAGACAACTTTGGCGCTGTTGTCACGTTGAGTATTGAGTGTTGCTGCTAATTGTTCAGCGGCTTCTATTGAGCGGTTACAGTGAATGATCACGTTGTAATGGTGCTTGTGCAAGGTGCGGACAATTTGTTTGCCAAGCCGTTTGGCACCACCGGTAATCAATGCGACTTTAGGAGGTGCTTTTGTTGGGAGTGTAGCGGTTTTATCCATTGAATAACGATTCTTGTAAATGACATTTTTTGTAGTATATCCGCAAAATACCATGATAGCCAAAGTGAATAAAACCTTGTCTTGATTGATAAAATCCAGCAAAATGCCCGCTGTTCATCTGGCCTGTATGTTGTAAAAGGGTGCCGGACAAGACGGATAAAACGACAGCACAACCACTCGTTAGGTTGTAGCGCGTTTTAAACGCTCAATAATACTCAATAACAAATTTTAATTTACACAAGTGACACCTTCGTAAGTGCCACCACTGTGACTAAGGAAAAAACATGCCTGTAATTACGCTTCCCGATGGTAGTCAACGTGTCTTCGACCAAGCGGTATCGGTATTGGATGTCGCCCTTGATATTGGTCCCGGTTTGGCTAAAGCCACCATCGCCGGGCGAGTTAATGGCCAGTTGGTTGATGCCTGTGATTTGATTCATGACGATGCCACTTTGGCGATTATTACCGCCAAAGATGAAGACGGGCTAGAGATTTTACGTCACTCTTGTGCTCACCTTATTGGTCATGCGGTTAAACAAATGTGGCCTGATGCCAAAATGGCTATCGGACCGACCATAGACAATGGTTTTTATTATGACATTGATATGGAGCATACGATTACCCAGGCCGATTTGGATGCGCTGGAAAAGCGGATGTTAACGCTGGCTAAAACGTCTTACAGCGTCGTTAAAAAAACCGTTAGCTGGCAAGAGGCCCGCGATGCCTTTGAAGCGCGTGGCGAAAGTTACAAAA
>JBLHHD010000209.1:0-5920 GCA_047614605.1 Alteromonadaceae bacterium | reverse complement strand
CACGAAATCTATACCCATAGTGAAGTTGAGCTTATTTACCCTTTGTTTAATCAGTGGCTAGGTGAAACCACAGCGCTATCCGATAAAGAACGAAAAATCTGTATCAGCTGGATTGATGTACACTGCAAAGGCACTGAGCGAAATCACTTCAATCACACCCTGAAGGCATTAAATTATCTCACCGACATTCCAGGGATAGAGTCACAAAACGATGAAGCGGACGTAATTTTTCATACCTATTTGAAAAATAAAGCGATCGTAATGTCAACTTTAACTTCTCAATTGCACAATAATGCACATTTAGAGGCATAAAAAGGTGACATAAAAACCAGAAACCTGAGATACTTTGGGTGAAATTCAAGAAACAGAGTAATGAATGTCAAAACATAAATTTTGTGTTCAGACATAGTTTTAAACGTATTTAATTTTTTTACTTGTCTCACTACGAGGCAGAAACTATAGAGAGGTAACCAAAATGAGTGAAGAACTCGCGAAGTTAACCAACGGAGTTAAACTTGTCGGCGAAACTATTTTGCCGGGTACAAGTCAACTGATGGATGGTAATATTGCATCTGGTGCAGGCCATGCAATTGTTGGCATCGCCGCAAGAGCCTTAATTGGACCAATTGGTTGGGGCCTTGTAGCAGCTAATTCTTTTAGCAAATCGGCAAGCGGAAGCAGCTTGTGGCAACTTGTCACAGGCAGTAAAAGCCAACCACAAGCCGAACAAGTACAACCTGCTCCAGAAGCTACACCGGCTGCATCATAGTAGCGCAAACACATAACTAAACGCCCTTAAGTCGGTAGATATAAACTTAAGGTTAGCTATGTAGACATCTGGAGGTAGTTGGATACATTTCTCTGCCTTCAGATGTAATACCAATGATAAAAACTTATCTCAATCCATGCGGTTTGAGAAGGAGAAATATAGTGTCAAGCTCTGCTCTGCTCACCACTATTGAAGCTGCTGATTTTGCCAAACTTAACTTTCATGCCAATCAAACCGATACCAATATGAACCCCCATAAACGACCTTTTTCAGCCAAAATGCGCGTTGAACAAGCATTTGCCTACCAGCTGAATCAACAACCTGACGCCCCGGCGATTATCTTTGCAGATCAAACAGTGAGCTATCAAGGGCTAAACCTGCGAGCCAATGTCATTGCTGGTGCCCTAAGACAAGCACAAATACCCTTGGGGGCCTGTGTTGGTGTGCTAGTCAACCGCTCAGCCCGACTCCCCGAAAGCTGTTTAGGTATTTATCAATCAGGTGGTGTTTACGTGCCCTTAGTCGCAGAGCTTCCTCCACAGCGCCTTGCTTACATCATAGAACAGGCGCAAATTGACTATATTATCGCCCTTGATGGACTCACTTTACCCTCCAGCATCAGCCGCAACATTGAGCTTATCAGACCTGAAAACCTCTCGACCACAATCACAGCGCCAATCGATATCAATCCGCCAGGTGATAGTGATGATGTCGCAGCGATTTTATTCACCTCCGGCTCTACCGGAGTGCCCAAAGGAGTAGTACTGAGTCACAAAGCCATTGCTCATATGATTTCAGGGCATGTGCAAGCACAACAAATCAATGCCAAAGACCGCATTTTACTCAGTGCATCACCAAGCTATATCTTAGGGTTTCGAGAACTTCACTTTACCTTTTACACTGGTGCCACCCATGTTGTTATCACCCGTAAGCAATTGGATGAACCACAACAAGTATTAGCTACCATGGCCCGCTGTGGCGTCACTGTCGCGTTGTTTACCCCATCCTATTTGCGCCTGTTCGATGGTCAAATACCTAAAGGTTTAAAAACCCTCATCACAGCAGGAGAAAGACCGAATCTCGAAGATGCCAAACATTACGCCAGTCACCTCAATTATTGGAATTGCCATGGTGCCACCGAAACCTGTGGTACTTTTAGCATGTATCAAGTCAAAGGTGATGAACAACACAGCCTTCCCTCGGGCGTTGCCTTTGCCAATACCCAAATTCTTTTGCTTGATGAAAATGGTCAAAAAGTACCAGATGCAGCAGAAGGTCATATCTATGTCGTCAGTGACGGATTAGCCTTAGGGTATCTCAACAATCCACAATTGAGTGCGCAAACCTTTGTGCAAACGCCGTGGGGCCGTGCCTACAGCACCAAAGAGCTTGGCCGAATCAACCAACAAGGCCAATTATACGCCCTGGGCCGTATTGATGATGCGGTTAAAATTGACGGTCAAACCGTTATCTTAAGCGAAATAGAACAAGCCTTAAAAAAACATCATCAGGTCAACCACGCTATTGCCTTATTAGTAGAAAAACGACTCACCGCAGTGATTGAAATCCCCATAAGCCCAGCCCCTTCTCAATCGTTTTGGCGCGGCTTTTTAGCCAATCTACTCCCCCCTTACATGATCCCGGCCCACTTTGCCTGCATCAATAAAGTGCCGGTCAATGCCTCAGGCAAAGCGGATCGGATGCAAATGACGCAATACGCAAAACAAGATTTTGCCAAACGACCACAAGGCAGCTTGCCTGAAGGTGAAATAGAACAGCACCTTGGTGATTCATGGCAGCAACACTTAAAAATAGAGAATATTTATCGAGAAGATAACTTTTTTACCTTAGGTGGCACGAGTTTAATCGCTATATCAATCAGCACCGAAATGACCAAACAGGGCTATCAGCTGTTACCACATCAATTATTGGCAACGCCAATATTGTCACAGTTGGCTGAAAAATTAGTTGCGTCACAACGGCTACAAGATACTCAGCCCAAAGACTTAGAACAAGGCTTGGCTTATCAGGCAGCCGAAGATTTTTACAATGCGTGGCAATTAGAACACCCACAGTCTGCTTTAGTGATCACCCGGATGCTGCAAATTACCGGCGACATCCCCACGGTTCAGCAACTACAACAGGCATGGCAACATCTGTGTAAACGTCATGCAAGCTTACATACCGAATTTTATAAATCTGCCCAAGGCGAACTCAAATGGCGACTCAACCACCAGGCACAGTGCATTTTTCATCTCGATACTGTCGATGATGAGCGCAGCGCCAACGCCAAAATAAAACAATATTTCGCACAACCCATAGCCATGGAACAGGCACCACTGGCCCGCGCTGGCGTCGTTCATATCCAGCAACAACAGACACTGCTGTGGTTTGTATTCCACCACAGCGTCATTGATGGCATATCGGCGCAACTGATACAAAATGAATTTTTCTCGCTTTTAACCACAAAAGACTTACCCGCTGCCGCTCATGGACCAGTGATCATTAATCAACAAGAAAGTCACTATCTCGACAGTTTGGCCTGTCAGCAGGATAAACAGTTTTGGCAACAGACATTCAATAAGGTTTTACAACAACATCATGGTGAAGCATTAAGTGATTATGCGGTGGATAAGCGACGCCAACTGTCGCCGCCCAATCGTCCAGCCAACCCTTTTTATCAGCGTCTTAGCCCGACACAAAACCAAACCTTACAACAAATCGCTCGTCAATGTGGCATAGGCATTCATGGCTTATTACTGACACTTTTAGCCCATGAAACCCGCAGGCGCACAGCAAAATCAGCAATCATCATCGGCACTGCCTTTAGTCATCAACCCGCCACTCAAGCCAGCATTGCCGGTATGTTTGTTAATGTAGTGCCGGTGCCTTTAGCATCAACGCATTTGACTAGTCCATTAAGCCAGCAGTTTATCGAAGTGCAACAAACCCTAGGGTTAATTGGCGAACACGCCCGCTATCCGAATAGCCAAATTAGCGCTGATTTCAAACAACAATATGACCATATCAGACCATTAAACCCGCATTTATATGACCTTACATTAACTGCCAATCCCACTCATTTTAACCAGGACGACGATAATAATTTAGCTTTTGCTCCATGGCATGAAAGCCAAACCAGGCGGCATCCAGCTGCTGGCATAGACCTGGCCTTTCATCACGAACAACTGGCTGATGGCACTTTAGAATTGGGGTTAACATGGAATGATGATATCTACCACAGTCGAACCGCACAGCAATGGCTACAGGGATTTGCTGATTGGGCAAGATACCTTTGTCAACACCCACAAGCCATTAACCAACCACTACCTAAGTTATTTGCAGATGAAACTCAGCAACTACAACAATGGCAAAAAGGCCCGAAGGTGGCCTTTGGCGACAAGCGTATCGATCAACAATTTAGTCAGCTGACTGAGCAATCTCCTGATGCCATTGCCATCATTGGCCCTCATAGCCTCATCACACGCCAGGACTTAGAAAACCATGCCAACAGCATTGCCGCATTATTCATAGCACAAGGCATTGGCCCTAAAGATGTAGTGGCTGTGCCAGCTCAATGCAATACTCAGTTACCAGGAATCATCCTGGCCCTGTTCAAACTGGGTGCTATCTATTTGCCACTGGCCCAAGATGTGCCTGAGAAACGTCAAGTCTTTATGATTAAAGATGCTAACGCCAAAGCCATCATTTCATCAACCGATAACCCCATGGCTGGGCAGTGGCAAACCAGTGACGTGCAACTTGTCACCCTGCCCACGGTCCTGTCTGAGCATCAGGGACCACCGATTAGCATGGTCACTGAGCTGACGCATCCGGCCTATATCATTTATACCTCAGGTACAACCGGCAAACCCAAAGGGGTTTTGTGTCGCCACGAGAGTTTACTCAATTGCCTGACACTGGTAAAAAATGCCACAGACTTTAGCCACCAGGATGCCATATCCCTAGTTTCAAGCCCGGGCTTCGACGCTTCGGTGTTAGAATTGGGTCTGGCTTTATACTTTGGTGCGTCATTAGTGCCAATTGCCTCAAGCCTTAGAGACGACCCATGGGCAATGAAGCAGTATTATAAACAAAAAGGCGTTACCACCGCCTTCCACACCCCATCCTATATTCGCATCAGCGACGATACCCCCTTTGATTCACTGCGGGTGCTGATGGTTGGGGGTGAAGCCCCCAGTCACAACGATGTTCGCCATTTGCCCGACAATTTAAGATTCTTCAATGTATACGGCCCGACCGAGACCACCATCATTGTCGGTATCAACGAGTTGCCCCATAACTTACCGGCACATCAACCACTGGCTGTTGGCAAAACCATGAACAATGTCATCATCAGCATTCGAGATCCCCATGGCGACCTTGTGCCCCCAGGGGTGACTGGTGAAGTATGGATAGGTGGTATATCGGTATCCTCAGGTTACCTTAATCGCCCAACACTGAATCAAAAAGCGTTTGTAGCATGCCCCGATAAAAAACACTATCGTAGCGGTGATTTAGGCCGTTGGAGCGAAGACGGTCAACTGGTAATAGCAGGCAGAATCGATCATCAGGTAAAACTCCACGGTCAAAGATTAGAACTTCAAGAGATAGAACTGGCCATCAACCAATTACCACAGGTGGATAAATGTGCCGTATTGGTGCACCAGGGGGTCAACCAAACCAAAACCTTACAAGCCTTTGTGCGTCTTAATCCAACCATTAAAACCGCCACCATCGACCTGTGGCGTACAAGTTTGGCTGAACAATTACCGCCTTATATGGTGCCAGCTAATTTCACCGTCATAGACGCCATTCCCGTTACCCCGTCGGGTAAATTAGACCGTCAACAATTGCTCGATATGGTGGTCATACAGCCATCCGATAAAAACGCCGAACCCCCCAAAGCAGGGAGAGAAACCACAGTTGCCAACGTCTGGCAACAAACGCTTAACTGCCAGGTACGCCGTACAGATAATTTCTTTGCGCTCGGTGGCAACAGCTTACTGGCGGTAACCATCGCCCACCAGCTATCAGAGCAACTCAATCAGAGCATCCCTGCCAGAGCCTTATTTGCAGCGCCAATTCTCAAAGATTTTGCCGCCAACACCGCCAATTTAGCCCCAGACGAGCGTCAAGGCAGCCACCAAG
>JBLHHD010000208.1:0-5933 GCA_047614605.1 Alteromonadaceae bacterium | reverse complement strand
GTACCGAGGGCAGTCCGTTAATACCCGATGGGGTGTTATACATCAATGGTTTGCCGATAGTGGTGTTTGAGTTTAAAAGTACCGTGCGCAAAGAAGCCACCATTGTCGATGCTTATACCCAGTTAACTCGCCGTTATCTTCGCGAAATACCCCAACTTTTTGTCTACAACGCTTTTTGTGTGATCAGTGACGGTATTAACAGCAAGATCGGCGGGTTATTTTCGCCTTATGAGTTTTACTACGCCTGGCGTAAAGTCACCGGTAACGAAGCGGTGGCCAAAGACGGTGTGGCGTCGTTACATACGATGGTGCAAGGTTTGTTCGACTTTGCCCGCTTGCGTGATGTTATCCACCACTTTATTTATTTTCCTGATAGCTCAAAAGAAGAAGTCAAAATAGTCTGTCGTTATCCGCAGTATTACGCCGCCAATAAATTGCTCAACAATATTGAAGCCCATCGAAAACCCGATGGTGATGGTAAAGGCGGCACGTATTTTGGGGCTACCGGTTGTGGTAAAAGTTTTACCATGCTGTTTTTGACCCGGCTGTTAATGAAAAACCTGCGTTTTGCCAGCCCAACCATCGTACTAATCACCGACCGTAACGATCTTGATGATCAACTGTCAAAGCAGTTTACCGCCGCCAAAGGTTATATTGGTGACCAGCTGATTGTATCAATCAAAGACCGCGACCACTTAACCGACTTATTACAAGGGCGCAACAGTGGCGGGGTATTTTTAACTACTATTCAAAAGTTTACTGAAAGCTCAACAGAGCTAACCGCCCGCAGTAATGTGATTTGTATTTCGGATGAAGCCCACCGCAGCCAAATCAATCTTGATAAAAAAGTCGTCATCACCGAGGCTGATGCCAAAAACAACACCGCCGCCTCAGTTAAGCAAACTTTTGGCTTTGCCAGGTATTTACACGACGCTTTACCTAATGCGACTTACGTGGGGTTCTCTGGTACGCCTATTGATGGCACTTTGGCGGTGTTTGGTCCGGTCATAGACGCTTATACCATGACCGAATCGGTTAAAGATGAAATCACCGTGCCTATCATTTATGAAGGCCGCGCCGCTAAGGTGATATTAGACAACAGTAAACTTGAAGATATCGAAGCTTATTATAAGCAGTGTGAGGTAGAGGGCAGCAACGAGTTACAAATCGAAGAAAGTAAAAAAGCCACCGCTAGCATGAACGCTATTTTGGGCGACCCCGATCGCATTCGTGTGCTGGCAAAGGACTTTGTTAAGCATTACGAAAAACGTATCGAAGAGGGGGCAACCATCAAGGGCAAAGCCTTATTTGTCAGTAGTTCACGCGCCATCGCCTATTTGCTTTATCAAGAATTAGCCCACCTAAGGCCCGCCTGGTTTGAAGCGCTCGAATGTGAAGCCGGGGTAACGTTAACCGACCAACAGCGTAAGCTAATAAAACCGATTGAGCGAGTCAAAATGGTAATGACTCGCACCAGCGACGACGATAAAGCGTTGTACGATTTATTAGGCTCCAAAGAAAGCCGCCAGGCATTAGTGCAGCAATTTAAAAACGAAAAATCGAATTTTAAAATCTCGATTGTGGTGGATATGTGGTTAACCGGGTTTGACGTGCCTTGCTTAGATTCACTTTATATCGACAAGCCCTTGCAGCAGCACAGTTTGATCCAAACCATATCGCGGGTTAATCGTAAATTAGCCAATAAAAACCAAGGGTTGGTGGTTGATTACATTGGTATTAAAAGCAACATGGACAAAGCGCTTAAGCAGTTTTCAAAAGTCGATCAAACCAGTGTCGAAGATGTTGCCGGGGCTATTGTGATCGTTAAAGATCACCTGGATTTGTTGGCTAAATTGTTTCATGAGTTTGATAACTCCGGTTATTTTAATGGCGACCCGGTAGCGCAATATAACTGTTTGGGTATGGCGGCAGAGTTTGCCATTCAAACCAATGTACGCCAACAACGTTTTATGACTTTGGTTAAACGCCTCAAGGCCGCTTACGATGTGTGTTGTGGCTGCGAAGCTATTAGCGAGGCAGAGCGTAACCTTATCTATTATTATTTGGCGGTGCGTACGGTGGTGTATAAGCTCACCAAGGGTGATGCACCAGACACCGAGCAAATGAATAAAAAAGTGCGCGAAATGATAGCCCAAGCGTTAAAGAGTGACGGGGTAACCGAGATATTTAAACTCGGTAACGAAGACAGTGTAGCGATTGATATTTTTAATGATGATTACATCGAAAAAATCAATAAGGTTAAGTTACCCCACACCAAAATCAAATTACTCGAAAAACTCCTTGCCCAAGCCATTGGCGACTTTAAAAAGGTCAATCATTTACAAGGCACCGATTTTTCGAAGCGCTTCAAGGCGTTAATCGATAAATACAATGAGCGTAAAGAAGAGACTGTATTAACCAGTGATGTTCTCAACGATATGGCAAACGGCTTAGTCGATTTTATGGGTGATGTTAAAGGGGCCATTTCGTCTTATAAAGACATGGACATTGACATGCAAGAGAAGGCTTTTTATGACATTTTAACATCGTTGGCGATAAAGTACGACTTTAGCTACCCCGAGGACCAGTTAATTGAATTGGCTAAAGCCGTTAAGCTGGTTGTTGATGATAAAGCCAAATTTCCTGACTGGTCCAAGCGCGAAGACATTAAAGCCGACCTTAGGGTGACCCTGATTATATTATTGGCTAAATATAAATACCCGCCGATCACCCATGATGAGGTTTACCGCGAGATATTTATTCAGGCCGAAAATGCCAAGAAAAATGCTGAGTTAAGGCTGGGGCGGTGAATCCTTAACTTGACTGACCGTATCGGTGGTCACGTCAAGCTGGATCTTACTGATCGCCATATCACTGCGCAAACACGCAGCGATTGTGTTGACTTTGTCAACATTCGCGCCTAGATGGCGCTCCTACCATGCGCATCAAAGTGTTACCCTGCTTGATGGGTGTCGATTTATCAACGTTTAACTTTTCCACAAAGACAATTTTTCATTGCCGGGTAAGCAGAAACTCAACTAACTCGTAATGACCACTCACATTCAAAACGCCTGATAATAACCAGGCGTTTACCCCCAAGATAAAAGACTTAAAACAAAGACAGTGGGTCAAGCTGTTGAATATCAATTTGCCAGCGGTCAAATCTGGGGTATGCCAATTTTAAAAATCGCCAAAAACGGAGAGTAAAAAGTACGGTTTGCTTTGGCGCTTAGCCATTTCATTGCCAATAAAGGTTTCACCCCGGGTTTGATTATAAAAGTGACGAACGCGGGTTGTGCGAGTCGTATTAAAATCGTTAATTTCAAGCCTGATCTTAACATCAAAAAAAGCGGTGGTTTCAGCAAAAAGCAACAATGTTTTTTCGGCTTTTAGGTTTTGATGTTCATCGACCAGGTAGTTTCCATAATGAAACCCGCCACTGTAGGTAAAACCCCAGGTCAGTTGCTGTGCACTCAAGTCCTGACGAAAGCTTAATTGCCACCATTCAGGCGTATAAATACTGATATTGCGTTGACGACCAATGATTTCGTCGTCAAAGTCCGAATCACGCAGCCGATAAAATATATCAAACAGACCATGTTCTAAAATGCTGTCTACCGGCAAGTTCAGTTGGGTTGTTAGCTCCCAGGTGCGCGCTTTGCCTGCATTACCGACCCCTTGATTAACGTTACCTTGTTCATCTGTTGACAAGATGATCTGCTCCAGTTTATCACTGCGCCATTCACGTTTAATCTTTACTTTTAAGCTACCGCGTTCGCTAAAGCCCCAGTCAAAAGTTGTCGTCGCCTCCGTTTGTAACTCTGGACTGAGATCGGGGTTACCTGCGTTGGTCCGGTCCTCATCTGCTACCGAGCTGGCAGCAAAGTCATTAAAATCAAGTTGTCCAACCACACGCTGGGTTTCGAATGTCCAGCGAATGTCGTCATTAACCCGATAGGTCGCCGATAGACGGGGTTTAATAAAACGAAAGGTTTGTTGTTGGTTAGCATCACCGGTGACTTTGATTTGTGAAAACTCGGCGGTCAGTCCCCCCTCAAAAGACCAGTCAGAGTCAAAGGCGTAAACAACGTTAGCAAAGGATTCGCCACGCCATTCTTCTACCACCACGTCACTGCCAAACACCGGGCTTGGTGTGCCACCGTTGGCTGAGGTTGCATCGGTATCTAGCCGGTTATTTGCCACTTCAAAACCAAACTCAGGCTTGATGATGGCATCGCCCACTTTGGCATAAGTCGCCCGACCAACAAATTCGGTTTTCAACCGGTCCTGGTTGTAGCTAATGTCAGAAAAAGCGCCATTAATGTCTTGTTGGTGGCGTTGAAAGCTATAGCGCCGGTCATCTATCACACCTAATCCCAGCAGCCGCAGTTTCCATTGATCATTGGTGTCGGTCCAGTCACCCCCCAGCTCGGTAAGGCGTTTCTTGTCTCGTTCGTTGATCTGTATTTGCAAGTCTGGCTCGCTACCATCGGGCAAGCGCCCAGCAAAAACGTTTCGATTGGTCTGCGCCTGCCAATCTACGCCTTCGAGGCGACCATTAAGGGTCAGCTTTGCACCGCCAATATCACGGGAGCCTTCACCATTAAAAATAACCGTATCAGTGGCGGTAGGATAACTTTCTGACAGGCCAGTGATAAGCTCAGCATTCTCGTCACGATTTTGTACCGTGGCATTACGATTACCCGGAACGACGCCAAGGTCAGTATCAAAAGCGGTTGCCCACTGACCGATTGTGGTACTCAATGTGGCTTCAACATTTGCTTTTACTCGCGTGCTAGCGGTCTGCCTGGCCCGCATGGTCCAAGCACTAACCGTTAATGCCTTATGGCTAATAATATTGGCGACAATTGACTGACCAGCCGCTTCCCCGGCGCTCACTCCGCCGCGTAATATCTCAATTCGTTTGACTTGCTGCGCAGACATGCGAATAAGTGCCCCCTGTAACCCACCCGATTTACTGGTTGGCCGGGACCCGTCAATTAATACGTTACCCGCATTACCACCAAACCCTCGGGCGCTTGACCCTTCATCAAGAATAAAGCCGGGTATTAAAAGGACCATATCCCGCGCATTATGAGGATTGTACTGGGTAAAAAAATCGGCAATATAAACCGTTGTGTCACTGTTTTGAACGACAGCCGCCGGGTCTTGTTCAATAAATGGCTCGTCATCAGACAGAACAGGTAATGAAAAGGCAGCTGACGCACACAGCACCAGCCATGAGACCTTGGACGGACCTTTGACCGGATTTTTTATATTATAGGTATATTTCATGTTCACTCGTTATTGTTTTATTGTTATTATCAGCACACCTGAAGAGTACCGGATTGGTAAAGGAGGTATGTTACCAAAACTAATTAGTGTTCGTCCAGAAAATCAGTTCCTAACCAGTAAATACCTGATAAGTCGGGTTAGAGCCAGCCTCCTGTAAAGGGAACTTTGATGAAAAGCATTAAAAACTGAACACCTATGATAATGGAAACTCAGCCCTTCCCAATTAAAAATTGGAAATTAACAAACCCAAATAGTATAAACGTCGATGGAACAACTATACTGTTTTAGGAAGTAAAAACCGATTAGCAATATATGATAACCAAGGATCGATATTATGCCACGAGTTGCCCCTGTCGGCGTCCCCCAACACATCATTCAACGTGGTAATAACCGCCATGTTTGTTTTTCATCACAAAACAATATGAGGTTGAGGTGCATGCTTGGGTATTGATGACCAATCACTACTTTTGTGGAGCTGTACATAAGTAGTGATATGTGAAGTAAAAATTATGTAGCGTTGAGAAACAGTTTCGTTGCACCTCCAACCTTTTGACTTGGTTAATTAGACAAACACTTCACATAATTTTGTGTTGAAATACTCCCAAGGCCTTATTTAACCAAGCCTTGAGGCGTTTACC